>CACXEL010000097.1 GCA_902766655.1 uncultured Lachnospiraceae bacterium
ATGGCGCCGCCCTCCATGATCAAAGCGCTCTTCATGCCGCCGTATCCTCCCCGGCGGCCTTTCCGGTTGAAAGCCGCCGGCTCTTCGTGTATAATGGGGGAAACCGGGAAGGTCCGATGCGAGGTGAAAAAGATGGGCATGCCTGAATTCAAATATGTGCGGATCCAGGGCAAGCCGCTGGCGCGGAACACGATGCACGCCAAGGGCATTTTCAGCATCTGCTGGCAGCTGGTGCAGCAGGACGTGATGGAGCAGGAGGACGCGGAGCTCTTCCGCGAGATCGACGGCTGGTTCGCCGACAACCTGCCCTATCCGCCCCAGTGCCGGAACCAGGAGCCCGTGGTCTGCTGGTTCAAGACCGAGAACGCCGACGAGATGCTGAAGATGATCCGCCCCGCCATGTGGCTGCTGGAGCGGTATCACCACCCCTTCTTCGTGGTGTACACCAACACGCCCGGGGAGATCGTCTACGAGGATCAGTACCAGATCGCGGCCCGGGCCGACGGCTTCCTCCAGATCGACGATCTGCAGCCCTCCTGGTCCTGACCGTTTCGCAAAGCCGTGCGCCGGCGTCCGCCCCTCCGGGCGGCGGCCGGTGTTTTTTTGTTCTTCCTTTTTTCGCGTCCCGCCGTCAGGGGGCGGTTTCGTCCCCGCCGTCCAGGTATGCCCGCAGGGCGGTGTACTCCCGCAGGTAGGAACCCCGCTTCTCCTCGCTGACGCCGGCCCAGTCCTGATGCCGGGAGAAGATGTCCACGGCTTCCTCCAGGGGGAGCCAGCGCGGCTCCAGCCCGCGGCGGGCCTCCGCCTCCGTCAGGCGCATCCGCCCGCTCCCGGTCACCTCACAGACGAAATAGCGGCTGATATAGCGGTATTCCTCGTAGTACTCGTACAGCGTCAGGAACTGCCGCAGGGGGCGGACGATCAGCCCCGTCTCCTCCTCCGTCTCCCGGACGACGCATTCCTCCGGGGTCTCGCCCTCCTCCAGCCCGCCGCCGGGGATCAGCCACCAGCCGGTCACGGTCTCATGGGAGAGCAGGAGCATCCCCTCCCGCAGGACGATCGCCCGGCAGCCCGCCCGGGTCTTCGTGAAGGTATCGAAGCGGTTCGCTCCGAGGATCTCAATCTCTCTCATGCCGTCCCGTCCTTTCCGCGGGCCGCGCCCCGGGCGACGAACATCCCGTACTCCTTGGGGACGCGCAGCACGCCGCCCTCCATGTGCCGCCTGAGTACCGAGAGGATCTCCTCCCGGGGCAGCTCCCGCAGCTCCGCCATGCCCGTCAGGCTTTGGATGTAATCCGCCATGTCCTCCGCGTCGGTGACCTCCAGCGCGTCCTCGTAGAGGAACCGCTCCACCTCCGGGAAGAAGGGGGCCAGCTTCTCCGCCCCGTTCTGCAGCGTGAAGGGGCCGTCCGTGCGCGCCTCCATCCCGAAGAGGCCGCGGATGTACGCCATCATGCCGTGCTCGCCGTAGGTCGCGCAGTAGAAGGCGCCGTCCTCCTTCAGCACCCGGCGGACCTCCCGGAGCCCCCGGGCCAGGTCCGGCACATGGTAGAGCATCATGTTCGCGATCACCGCGTCGAAGGCGCGATCCCCGTACGGGATGTCCCGGATGTCGATCACGCGGTATTCGATCCCCTCCAGCCCCCTGAGGTTCTCCCGCGCCGTGTTCAGCATGCCATCCGAAAAGTCGGACAGCACCAGCCGGGCGCACCGACCCGCCAGCTCTTCCTGCCCGAGCCACATCTCCCCGGTGCCGCAGCCCAGCTCCAGCACGGTCATCCCCTCCCGGAAGCGGTAATGGGAGACGATCCAGTTCCCGAAGCCCTGTTTGTTGACGGAGTATTTGCCGTGGATCGAGATCCGGGTGTTCAGCCTGTCCGCCGTGCCGTACTGCCGCCGGACCGTTTCGGCGTCGTTCACGCCCTGCCGCCTGTTCCGCGTACGCATCCGCCCCCTTCCGCTCCTCACTTCAGCACGGGCTTCCAGTCGTCCGCCGCGTCCAGATAGAGCTCCGCGTACGCGCCGTCCGCCATGATCCGCATCAGCCCGTCCATATGCCAGATCCAGTTTGTCCGCAGCACCTCGTCCCGCTCCACCCAGAAGACCCGGCCCTCCTCCGAGGAGGTCAGCTCCCCGGTGAACCGGTCCGCCGTGAACAGGAACACCACATACCGGGAGCCGTCCCCGTTGATCCACTCCTTCACGCCGCAGAGGCGGGGGCGCTCGATCGTCAGCCCCGTCTCCTCCCGCATCTCGCGGATGACGGAATCCACGACCGGCTCGTGCTCCTCCACATGCCCGCCGGGGAAGATCACGCCGCCCGCGCCGGTCTTCTCCTGCACCAGCACGCGCGTGCCGTCCCGGATCATGCACAGATTCGTCAGGGTCACCCGTTCCGTCCGTTCCATCACGATCTCTCCGTTTCGTCCTCCGGGTCCGTCCCGGTACAGAAAAACACCGGCGGGGAGGCCGGTGTTCCGTTTTCAGGGGGTCGGGCTCGCTTTCTTCCGGTCCTTCCGGCGGTTGGTGCGGATGGTGCCCCAGGTGATGGCCACCGCGCCCACGATCAGCGAGATGTAGTAGGTGAAGAAGCGCCACAGCAGCAGCGCCATCAGCCGCACGCCGTCCGGGAAGATCTGCGCGAAATACAGCGAGAAGATGCCCTCCTGCGCGCCGGAGGCGCCGGGCAGGGGCGTGTAGGCCGCGCTGGTATAGAGCATCACGCCCAGGGCGATCAGCTCGCCCAGCCCCGCGCCCTGCATGTGGAAGGCGTGGTACACGAAGGCGATGACCGCCATGAGGCTGAAGAGCTTCACGCTGGCCGAGACCAGCATCACCACCAGGCTGGCCGGCGCCCGTCCCAGCGTCATGATGCTGGTGTGGAAGGTCTCCAGGTGATCCTGCCAGCGCACCGATTGCGCCTCCGGGTCCTTGACGATGCGCAGCTTCGTCAGCAGGCGGATGATCAGCCGGATGATGAACCACACGATGCGCCGGTTGAGGGCCATCAGCAGGATGATCCCGACGCTGAAGATATTGTACCCGTATCCGACCACGAGGATCCAGGTGTTGCCGCCCACCTGCTCCGCGATGAAATCACGGAAAGCGATCCACAGCACCGTGCCCCACACCGCCAGCATGAACTGGAAGCTGAAGAACTGCACGATCAGCGCCGAGGTGCCGATGCCGATGGGCACGCCCTTTTTGCTGAGATAATAGATCTGCATGGGCTGGCCGCCCGTGGCGCCGGGGGTGACGTTGCTGTAATAGTTGCCGGCGATGGCGACGTAACCGGCATAGAGCAGGGAGATGCGGTAGCCCTGCCGGCGCAGATAAAAGCGGATGGACACGGCGTCACACAGGACGGAGACCGCCCAGGCCAGGAGGCAGGCGATGACCCAGACCGGGCCGATGGAACGCAGGGCGTTCATGGCTCCGCTCATTTCCTGGCCGCTGATACCGACCACCAGGACGATGAGCAGCGTGACCAGGATGAGTCCGTAGTTGAGCAGTTTTCTGCGCCGAGAGTTCATGGCATCTCCTTTCCTGTCCGTAGTCTGTATTCCGGGGGGCTTTCCGATCGCCCCCCGGGCCCCCTTCGGGGCCGTTGGGATAAATGGGGTGAAGGGAATCGGTTGTCTGCCGGGGCCCCATTGGGGATGTGCAATGTTTGTCTTTTGGGTTTCGCGCCTGCGGGCGCGACCAGAGGGCTTTCCGATCGCCCTCTGGACTCCTTCGGGGTCGTGACGTCAATAATTGAAATACGGTATTGGCACTATGAACGGCTCAAGCGGCGCCATAAACGGCTTTACTTCTTCTTGAAGATCTCTTCCACCGTGTGCCAGCCGAGGACGGCGCACTTGACCCGGGAGGGCATGTGGGAGATGTCCTGCAGGGCGCCGGCTTCCTCGAGCTCGTCGATCTCCTCTTCGGAGGCCTCACCCTTGATCATCCGGATGAAGATATCCGCCAGGCGGAGGGCTTCCTCCTTCGGCTTGCCGATGATCAGGTCCAGCATCATGTCCGCGGAGGCCTGGGAGATGGCGCAGCCGTCGCCCACGAAGGCGCCGTCCTCGATCACCCCGTCCTCCACCTTCAGCTGGAGGGTGATGTCGTCCCCGCAGCTGGGGTTCACGCCGCGCAGCGCGGTGTTCGCCCCCGGCAGGGCGTGCTTGTGCTCCGGGTGCAGGTTGTGCTCGGTGAGGATCTCGTTGTAGTAGGTGTTACTCGGCATAGCCCATCGCTCCTCTGATGCTCCTGAGCACCGTCAGGAAGCGCCCGATCTCCTCCTCCGTGTTGTAGAACATCACGCTCGCCCGGGAGGAGGAGGGGATCCCCAGGTGCTGATGCAGGGGCTGCGCGCAGTGATGACCCGCGCGGATGCAGACCCCGCCGTCGCTCATGATGGCGGAAATGTCGTGCGGGTGCACGCCCTCCACCGTGAAGGCCGCGATGCCGTGGTGCTCCGCGGGATCCTGCGAGCCGATCAGCCGCACGTGGGGGGTATCCAGGATGCCCTCCACCAGCATGCGGGTGAGGTCCGCCTCCCGCTTCTGGATGCGGTCGAAGCCCACGCGGCCCAGATAGCGGATGGCCTCCGCCAGCGCCAGCGCGCCGCCGGTGTTCACCGTCCCCGCCTCGAATTTCTGCGGCAGGGGCGCCCACCAGATCTCGTCCGTGGTCACCGCGTCGATCATCTCGCCGCCGGTGAGGAAGGGGGGCATCTCCTCCAGCAGCGCCCGGCGCCCCCAGAGGACGCCGATGCCCATGGGCGTCAGCATCTTATGCCCGGAGAAGACGAGGAAATCGACGCCCAGCTCCTGCACGTCCACCGGCATGTGGGGCACGCTCTGGGCCCCGTCGGCGACGATCAGCGTGCCGTTTGCGTGGCACAGCTCCGCGAAGCGCCGGAGGTCGTTCACCCGGCCGAAGACGTTGGAGCAGTGAGTGATGGCGAGGATCTTCGTGCGCCCGTTCAGCGCCTCCCGCAGGGTCTCCTCCCGGTAGGTGCCGTCCGGCTCGCAGAGGAGATAGCGCACCTTCGCGCCGGTGCGCTCCGCCGCCATGCGCCAGGGCAGCATGTTGCTGTGGTGCTCCGTGATGCCGACCAGCACCTCGTCCCCCGGGCGCAGGATATGACTGCCCAGGCTGTAGGCGATCAGGTTCAGCGATTCGGACGCGTTGCGGGTAAAAATGACCTCCGCCGCCTCCGGCGCGTTGATGAAGCCGCGCACGGTCTCCCGCGCCGCCTCGTAGGCCTCCGTGATCTGTACGCTCAGGGGGTACAGGCCCCGGAAGGGGCTCGCCTTCTCCCTGAGATAGTGCTCGGAGACCGTGCGGATCACGCACTCCGGGCAGAGGGAGGTGGCTGAATTGTCAAGATAGGCGGTGTCCTGCGCCGCAAAGAAGGGGAAGTCCTCGCGCACGGAAGCGATATCCAGCGTGTCCGCGCCCCGCACGCCCTCAAACTGTTGTTCCATCGGTGTCGAAATCCGCTCCGTTCAGATATTCCGCGACCGCGACGCGGGTCGCCTCGTCCGGGATCTGCGCCGCCACGGCATTCAGCCGGGAGAGCGCCATCTGCCGGTAAATCAGCTCCACGGGCATGCCCCGGGAGGCCATGTAGTAGACCAGTTCCTCGCTCAGGCGGCCGATGGTCGCCCCGTGGGTGCCGGAGACGTCCTCCTCCGCGCAGAGGATCAGCGGGATGGTCTGGTTGACGGTGCCGTCGTTCATCAGCAGCACGTCCTCCGTCTCCGCGCCCACCGCTCCGGCGGACCCGCGGCGGAAATCGATCGTCCCGCGGAAGATCTTCCTCGCGGTGTCCTCCAGGACGCCCGCGGCCTGGATGTCGCAGGTGGTGCGCTTCCCCTCGTGGGGCACCACATAGTTCATGTCGATGCGGTGGTCCCGGTTCGCCCGGTAGCCGATGCGGGCGGTGAAGTCGCTCCCCTCGCCCCGCAGCAGCACGTGGGCGCCCAGGTCGGTCTCCCGGCCGTCCAGCACCAGCTGGATCAGGCGGATGCGCGCGTCCTTCGCGCACTCCCCGCCCACGCTCACCACGCTGCGGCCCTCCGCGCCCACGCGGAAGATCTGCACCAGGGTGAGCTCGGCCCCCTCGTCCGCCAGCAGCAGCGTCTCGAGGCCGGCCTCGCCGCTGCAGCCCTCGGGCGCGGCGATATCCATCACGGCGGTGACGCGGCTGCCGGGCTCCGCAGCGATGCGGACGCGGTCCAGCGCGGCGCCCTCCTCCGCCCGCCAGCACAGGCGCAGCAGCGCCTCCCCGGAGGCGGAGAGCGCCAGGGGCTTCTCTTCCATATTCGCCGCCAGGGCTGCGAAAGCCTCCCCGGCGCTGCCCTTCACGGCCGAAAAATCGCGCGCGCAGGGGGTCCAGTCGCCCCGCCGCTCCGCGATGAGGAGGCGGCCGCCCTTGCCGGCGTCGAAGTCCGTCTCCCCCTGGTTCATCCGCAGCCAGCGCCAGGTGGGCGCCGGGAGGGTATTGATCTTCATCATCCGTTGCTCCTTATATCGCAACTTGACTTTTCTCCCCGGATAATGGGGTTTCGCGCCTGCGGGCGCGACCAGAGGCTTTCCGATCGCCTCCGGACTCTTCGGCGTCATTCCTTTGGAGGAGCTGGTATCAGCCGATGCTGCCCTTCATCTCGAGGCGGATCAGGTTGTTCATCTCCACCGCGTACTCCAGGGGCAGCTCCTTGGAGACGCTGTCCGCGAAGCCGCTGACGATCATCGCGCGGGCGTCCGCCTCCGGGATGCCCCGGGACATCAGGTAGAAGATCGCGTCGTCGCTGATGCGGCCGATCTTCGCCTCGTGGCCCACGTCCGCCTGCGAGGTGCGGATATCCATCGCCGGGATGGTATCCGACCGGGAGATATCGTCGAGCATCAGGCTCTCGCAGGAGGCGGAGGATTTGCTCCCCGCGGCCTTCTCCGTCATCACCACCGCGCTGCGGTAGGTGCTGATGCCCCCGTCCTTGGAGATGGATTTGGCCGTGATGGCCGAGGAGGTCTTCGGCGCGGAATGCACCACCTTCATGCCCGTGTCCAGGTTCTGCCCCGCTCCGGCGAAGGTGATGCCCGTGTAGGTCATGCGGGCGCCCTCCCCGGTGAGCAGCGTCATCGGATACAGATAGGACACGTGGGAGCCGAAGGAACCCGACACCCATTCCATCACGCCGCCCTCCTCGATGCGGGCGCGCTTGGTGTTCAGGTTGTACATGTTCTTGGACCAGTTCTCGATGGTGGAGTAGCGCAGCTTCGCGTTCTTCGCCACGTAGAGCTCGACGCAGCCGGCGTGCAGGTTGGCCACGTTGTACTTGGGCGCGGAGCACCCCTCGATGAAGTGCAGGTTCGCGCCTTCGTCCACGATGATCAGCGTGTGCTCGAACTGCCCCGCCCCCGGCGCGTTCAGCCGGAAGTAGCTCTGCAGCGGGATCTCCACGGTGACTCCCGGCGGCACGTACACGAAGGAACCGCCGGACCACACCGCGCCGTGCAGCGCGGCGAACTTGTGGTCCGTGGGCGGCACCAGCTTCATGAAATGGTCATGGATCATGTCCCCGTAGGGGCCGTGCATGGCGCTCTCCAGGTCCGTGTAGACCACGCCCATGGCCGCGACCTCCTCCCGCACGTTGTGGTAGACCAGCTCGGAGTCGTACTGGGCGCCCACGCCGGCCAGGGAGGCCCGCTCGGCCTGGGGGATGCCCAGGCGCTCGAAGGTGTCCCTGATCTCCTCGGGGACATCGGCCCAGTCGACGTTCATTTTTGTGTTGGGGCGGACGTAGGTGACGATATTGTCCATATCCAGGCCTTCGATGTCCGGCCCCCAGTCCACCATCTCCGTCCTGTTGTAGATATCCAGCGATTTGAGGCGGAAGGCCCGCATCCATTCGGGGTCATTTTTCTCCCGCGAGATCGTCTCGACGATGGCCGGCGTCAGCCCCTCCCCGACCTTCCAGACGTCCTTCTCGGCGTTCCGGAAGTCGTAGAGCTCGCGGTCCACGTCCTCCACATATGTCTTCTCTTTTTCCATGGTCTCATCCTTTTCTGACTGCCCGGAAATGAAGCCCGGCTCAGGCCTTGTCCCTGTCAGCCCACACGGCCGTGCCTTTCGAAGCCTGCGCTGGCACCAACCTTGCCGGACCTCCGATACCGGCGAAGGCACCAACCTTGTCAGGCCTCCGAAGCCGGTACAGGCACTCGCCTTGCAGTGCCTTCCCTTCAGGCCTTGTTCTCGTAGGCCGCGAAGCCGTTCCTGCTGATCTCATCCACCAGGGACCCATCCCCCTCGGCCACGATCCGGCCGTCCACCAGGATGTGGACCCTGTCCACATGGAGGGAGGAGAGGATGCCCGCGTTGTGGGTGATGATGATCAGGGCGGACTCCCTGTCCTTCTGGAATTCCCGGACGCCCCTCGAGACCGTCCGGACCGCATCCACGTCGAGGCCGGAATCCGTCTCGTCCAGAATGGCCAGCGACGGCTTCAGCATGAGGAGCTGGAGGATCTCGGCCTTCTTCTTCTCGCCTCCGGAGAAGCCGACGTTGAGGTCCCGGTCCGCGTAGGAGGGATCCATGTCGAGGAGCTCCATGGCCCGCAGGAGCTCCTTGCGGAAGGGGAAGAAGCGGACCTTCTGGCCGGTCCTCATTTCCACGGCGCTGCGGATGAAATTGGTGAGGGAGAGGCCGGGCACCTCCAGGGGATTCTGGAAGGACATAAAAATGCCGTCCCTGGCCCGCTCGTTGACCGCTTTCTCAAGGAGGTCGCCGCCCAGGAACGTGATCCGGCCGCCCGTCACGGTGTAGGCGGGACTGCCCATGATGGCGTTGCCCAGGGTGGATTTGCCGGCGCCGTTGGGGCCAAGGATCACGTGGGTCTCGCCCCTGCCCACCGCAAGGTCCACGCCCCTTAAGATGCTCTTTTCATCCGCGCTGACCGACAGGTCTTCTATTTTCAAAAGTTCTTCAGACATAATGCCTCCGCTCCTATTTCCTAGTGTTTTACTTGGTTTTACTATTATAGCGCATCCGCCTGGAAATGCAAGCATTTTGGTAGGAATTAATGTGGGTACTTAATTTCGCGCATCATGGTAATCGAGCCGCCCGCTGCCTGTCAATCGGTTCTTGTCCTTTTCCCTGTAGAAAATTCGGAAAACCATTCTGAATGCAGCCATAGAAAAAGGACCAGATTTTGGATCTCTGGTCCTTTGGCTTCAGTATTTGCAGCTGTTCGACACCCCGGAATAATGAAGAAAAACTGGCTGGCAAGCTTGCCTGGCAGACAGGTTTTATTCATTATTTCCAGGTGGCCAGGGCACGAAGCGACTCTGGCTACCCACTGCGAGGGATGCTTTGCATCCTGAGCCCGTGGGGTGCCGGGAAAAAGTCGGCGCTCTCCGCCCCGTTCAGTCGTCCAGGACGGCGACGGTGGTGACCGCCACGGCCACGATGGCGGCAAATGCAGTGATGGCTACAATCATTCTGGTCATAATACTATCCTCCTCTTTATGAATGGCCTGACAGGCCCGGCGTATCTGTCTTACTCGATTCCCAGAACGTCGTAGTCCTTGGCCTCGACGGCCTCCTTGAGGGCCTCGTCGGCGACGTCCGCGCTCAGCGTCACGACTGCCGTGCCGGCCTCATGGCTCACGACGGCGCTCTCGACGCCCTCCAGCTTCTCCAGGGCCTTCTTCACGGTGGCTTCGCAGTGGGGGCACATCATGCCCTCGATCTTCATGGTCTTTGTCATCTCGATTCCTTTCCCGCCTTGGTCGGCGTCCTTGTTTGTATGTTCAAGAAGCCAGCCATTTTCGTCGGTGGCGACGGGATGGCTCAGCTTTTTGTCCCTTGCTGTGCTGCGGACCTTGAAGAGGTTGAGCCGCAGCGCGTTGGACACGACGCAGAAGCTGGACAGGCTCATGGCCGCCGCCCCGAACATCGGGTCCATGGTGATCCCGAAGAGATGGCTGTAGGCGCCGGCCGCCACCGGCACCAGGGCCACGTTGTAAATGAGGGCCCAGAAGAGGTTCTCCAGGATATTCTTGTAGGTCTGCCGGCTCAGCCGGACCGCCGCGGCCACATCCATGAGGCTGCTCTTCATGAGGACCACATCCGCCGCGTCGATGGCCACGTCCGTGCCGGCCCCGATGGCGATCCCGATGTCTGCCCGGGTCAGGGCCGGAGCATCGTTGATGCCGTCGCCGACCATGGCCACCTTGTAGGCATTCGGCACCTCCTTCCTGAAGAGCTTCTGGAAGAGGTTGGGCCTCCGATGGCCAGCGCCTTTTCCCTGAAGCCGCCGGATGATCTCCTCCTTGCCGCTCGGGAGCACGCCCGCCACGACCTCGTCGACGCCGGCCAGCCGCCCGATGGCCTCGGCTGTCCTCTGGTTGTCGCCGGTCAGCATGACCACGTGGATGCCCATGCCCCTCAGCTGGGCGATGGCTTCGGCGCTGTCGGCCTTGATGGTGTCCGCCACCGCGATCACGCCCTTGAGGGCGCCGTTCTCCGCAAAGAAGAGCGGCGTCTTGCCCTCACCCGAGAGGGCCTCAGCCCGCTCGCGGGTGGCCGTATCCACCCTGACTTTCCCGGAAATGAAGCCCATGTTCCCGCCGAGCAGCTTCCTGTCCCCGAGCCGGGCCTTGAGCCCGTTGCCCGGAAGGGCCGTGAAGTCTTCCACTTCACCCGCCTCAATATGCTCCTCCTCGGCCCGGTCCATGACGGCCCTGGCCAGAGGATGCTCGCTCTTCTTCTCGAGCGCCGCAGCCATCTCAAGGAGCTCCCGCTCCGTCACGCCTGCCGCCGGCAGGATGTCCGTGACCTTCGGCTGACCGCTGGTGATGGTACCCGTCTTGTCCAGGGCCACGACCTGGACGCTGCCGGTCTCCTGGAGGGCCTCCGCGTTCTTGAAGAGGATGCCGTTCTTCGCGCCCATGCCGTTTCCGACCATGATGGCCACGGGTGTGGCCAGGCCCAGGGCGCAGGGGCAGCTGACGACCAGGACGCAGATACCGCGGGCCAGGGCGAAGCCGAAGCTCTGCCCGGCCAGGAGCCATATAACGGTGGTGACAACAGCTATACAGATGACCACCGGCACGAAGTATCCGGAAATGGTGTCCGCCAGCTTCGCGACCGGCGCCTTGGTGGCCGCCGCATCCGAGACCATGGAAATGATCTGGGCCAGGGAAGTGTCCTCCCCCACCCGGGTCGCCTCGCACTTTAAGAAGCCCGACTGGTTGATGGTGGCCGAGGAGACCTCGTCGCCCGGCGCCTTGTCCACCGGCAGGCTCTCCCCGGTCAGGGCGGACTCGTTGACCGCGCCGCTGCCTTCGATGACCACGCCGTCCACAGGGATATTCTCGCCAGGCCTCACCACGAAAATGTCGCCTCTCCTCACAGAATCCACGGGGACAGTGACTTCATTTCCCTCCCGAATGAGCGTGGCGGTCTTTGGGGCCAGCTTCATGAGGCTCTTCAAGGCATTGGTCGTCTTGCCCTTGGAGTAGGCCTCCAGCATCTTGCCCACCGTGATCAGGGTCAGGATCATGGCCGCCGACTCGAAGTAGAACTCCATCATGCAGGCCATGACAGTCTCCATATCCCCGTCCACCTGGGCCCGGGTCATCACGAAGAGCATGGCCGTCGAGTAGGCGAAGGCCGCGGAGGAACCCAGGGCGATCAGCGTGTCCATGTTGGGCGCGCCGTGGAAGAGGCTCTTATAGCCGCTGGTGAAGAATTTCTGGTTGATCACCATGATGATGCCCGAAAGGAGGAGCTGGATGAGGCCCATGGCCACGTGGTTGTCCTCGAAAAATGAAGGCAGTGGCCACCCCCACATCATGTGCCCCATGGAAAAATACATGAGGACCAGAAGGAAGCCGAGGGAGGTCAGCAGGCGCTTCCTGAGCGCCGGCGTCGCCCGGTCCTTCAGGGCTTCCTCCTCGGCGGCCAGCCTGGCGGAGAGGCTGCCGCTCTCCTCTTTGGGGGTGCCTTTCACGGCAGCGCCGTAGCCGGCATTTTCCACCGCGGAGATGATCTCGGCGGGGGATGCGGTGCCCTCCACGCCCATGGAATTGGTCAGCAGGCTGACCGAACAGGCGGAGACGCCCGGCACCTTGGATACCGCCTTCTCGACCCGGGCCTGGCAGGCGGCGCAGCTCATGCCCGTAACTGTATATTGGTCCATTTTTTGCCTCCCGGCAGTGGCGTAAGGCCGCTGCCCATGTCTCACTTCATCAGCTTCTGCAGGGTCTTCACCAGCTCGTCCAGCTTCTCGGTGCCGCCCTCCTGGACGTCCTCCGCGACGCAGGTCCGGATGTGCTCGGTCAGGACCAGCTTGGTGAAGCTGTTCAGGGCGCAGTTGGCTGCCGAGACCTGGTTGATGATGTCAATGCAGTAGGCGTCCTCCTCCACCATGCGGCGGATGCCGCGGATCTGCCCCTCGATCCGGCTCAGACGGTTGAGCAGGTCTCTGGCCTCCTTCTCGCTCCGCCCTCTGGTGCGGCAGCAGGGAGGGAGGGAGCTGCCGTCTTCCGGGGTTTTCATTTCCATATCATCCATGAAGGGCCTCCTTGTCATACTTTCGAGAGCAGTCGGGACAGGTTTTTCCTCTCATCCGTCGGTCCGGACACATTCCGGGCGGGGAGAGGGTTCTTTCCCGGCAGACAGATACCCGTCCGGGGTATCCTTGTCGGCTATATAATATACCCCGCCAGGGTATATTGCAAGCCCCAAAGAGACATTTTTCTTCATGAAATTCAAATTAAGTAATACAGAATGTATATTTTTTTGCATTTTCCTGTTAAAATAAGAGGGCTATATATTGCAGGCTTCCAGGCAGGGTAATTGCGGGAAAAAACATGGCCTTAAGGCCCGCTTTCACACTTTATAGGACGACGGAGGAAGAAAGAGATGAGTCAAGATCAGCAGCCTTCATACGAGAGCCCCAGAGACGAGGAGGGCCGTAAAGGCAGAGAGCGCACCGGCGGAGATGAGCGCCGCAGGGATGAGGAGCGCCGCAAAAAGAATGCCGCCCGCAAGGCCGCCAGAGAACGGCAGGTCAGACGGCAGATGATGTTCATCGGAGGTGGGACCGCCCTTGTGCTCCTCATCATTATCCTGGTCGCCTTCTTTCTGAAGAAACCTTCCGGGGACGCCAGGGAGGACGTCGTCGCGGATCAGACAGTCGAGGTGTCGACCGAGACCGGCGCGACGGAGGAGACCGGCGCGGCAGAGGTCGAAGACGGCATGAACACGGTGGACCCGGTCGCCATCCCGGAGGAGACAACGCCGGAGATGACGGCGGAGACCACCTCCGACCGGCCGGCCGACCTGCCGGACATCGACATCACCAGCTGGCAGTACATTCTGGCCAACGCCGACCACCCGATCGGTGACTACACACCCGAGACCAAGCTGGTGGAGAATGACCAGTACGTCGACTACCGCATCTACGATGCCATCACGTCCTTCATCGCGGACTGCCGCGCGGCCGGCAATTCCGTCTACCTCTCCTCCGCTTACCGGAGCTACGACACCCAGGACTACCTCTTCAAGCGCAAGGTGGAGCAGTACGGCAGCGAGGAGGAGGCCGCCAAGATCGTCCTCCCGCCCGGCACCAGCGAGCACCAGACCGGCCTGTCCGCCGACATCACCGAGGTGTACTACGAGGTCAAGAACCGGGAGCTGGAGAACACCGACATGTACAAGTGGATGGCTGCCCACTGCCAGGAATACGGCTTCATCGTCCGCTACCCCGACGGCAAGGAGGACATCACCGACATTATCTACGAGCCCTGGCATTTCCGCTACGTGGGCGTCGAAGCAGCGACCTACATCATGGAGCACGACCTGACGCTGGAGGAATTCCTGGCTTACTACGAATAAACGGGAAAGGCTGAGAGGCCACAGGAGAAACAGGGGCGGCCCTTTTCAGTTAAATCTGAAAAGGGCCGCCCCTGTTTCTCCTGTGACCTCTCAGCTTGCATTCAGGCACCGGATGGCACGTTTGAGGACCCGCAGGGACGTCGCCAGCGAGAAGTGAACGCCATCGTCGGTATTAGTAAGATAATGGCAGTAGTTGAAGCCTCTCTGATACAGCCAGCTGTAGGTATCGATATAGCCGGTGTAGGCCCCGGACTCCTTCACATACTGATTGAAAGCCCTGATGTCTGCCTCCTTGCGGAGAGTCTTGTTCTGGTTGACGGGATTGACCGACATGATGTAGAGGTCACAGTTGTAGTCCCGCTTGAGTTCCTTTTTGAAGCGCTTCAGGAAGGTGACATAAGCCATTTTAGTCGCTGTAACGTCAACATTCTTTCCCCATAAGTCATTGATACCGAAACAGAAAACGACGGCCTTGGGTTCCTCCGCACCGGCTTGGGAAAGCTCATCCCTGAGCATGACATAGGTCCCGTTCCCGGAAGACCTGCCCACAAAGTCCGCCAGTCCGTAATCGGGCCTGCAGACGAAGCCGATATGCCGGGTATCCTTGAAGGATGCGCTGTAATACCTGTTGACGGCAATCTCCGTCTGCGCCACGCGGGAATCTCCTACAAAGAAGACCCTGGCATATTTACTGGCCTTGATGGCAGGAATACTGCTCTCGGCAGGCATGGTGTCGGAGGACCTCCGGAACCTGACCTCGTAGAGGGTGATGTTTTTTTTCACCTTGATCTTCTGCGCGGGGAGGTAAGTCGGGTTCTTTCTCAGGGCTTTTGTCGTTGACCAGCCCATAAAGACCGTTCCCTCGTCATTCCTGTTGGCCGGAAGAGTGACATACTTGCCCGCCTTCACCTCTATCGTCCGGAGGACGGCTGTTCCCCGGTTGTTCATCAGGGTCACCTTGACCTTGGCGGCAGCCTCCACCCGGCAGGGCGGGCGGCTGAAAAGCAGTGTGAACGCCAGTATGAGCACGCCCGCCACGCGTCTGATCCGGCGGCTTTTATCACGCATATTCTTCATATACCACCTCATACCACAGCCGTCAGGCCATTCCCGTCATAAAGACTGGCTGACGGTTTCCATGCTCTCACTGTATATATATAGGTCTGTCCTGTCTGAACGGTCGTATCCACGAAGAAAAGGTCCGCCGTATCCGCGATTTTTGCGAAGGTCCCCTCCTCCGTTTTACGGTAGACCCGGTATTTCGTCGCACCGGCCGCCTGCTTCCAGGTAATCTTCACCTTTCCGCCCGTGACCACGGCTTTGCGCAGGACCGGCTGCAGGATCCTTGTGACGGTGACCGTGCCGCTGAGCCCGGTCAGCCACCACCCGTTCCCGCTGAGGCAGCGCACTCTGTACTCGTAAGTACAGCCTGCCTGCGCGGTGGTGTCCGTATATCTGAGATTCACCGTTCCCGTGAGCGCCTCCCATTTTCCGCCGACCTCTCTTCTAGATAACCTGTATCCTGCCGCACCATCCACAGCACTCCATTGGATCTGACAGCCGGAGGCGTTATTCTGAGCCTTCAGCATCGTCGGGCAGGCACGGAAGGCGAGGGATGTCCCCGTACGGTCATAATCACTCATGACCGGTCTCCTGGCACGCACCGTGTAGGTGCAGGTCTCCCCGGGCACGGCGCCGGTGTCTGTAAATTCAGTACCGCTGCAATCGCCCAGCTTCACATATACCCCCTCCCGGACCGCATAGACACGGTAGGAGGTCGCTCCTTCCACCGCCTTCCAGGTGATCTTTATACCGCTGTTCGTCCCCTCCAGTCTGGAAATGAAAGGCGTGGCAAGATAGGTGCCGGTAAAATCCCGGCTCTCGCAGCGCTTGCCGGCCACCTTGTAGACATAGGAGCACCCGGAGGCGACGCCGGTATCCAGGAAGCTGCAGGATGCCGTGGTCCCGATCTGCTCAAAAGACCCGGCGCCATCCTGCCGGTATACCGTGTAGGTATCACTGTTATCGACTGCAGTCCAGGTTATCTGCAGGCCATTTTTTCTGCAGGTGGAGGAGAGGGTGAGGACGCTGTAAATGTCAAACTCAGCGGTCAGGATGCCGCAGTAGTCATTGATCCCGACGGCCAGCACCGCGCCGACTCCCACTGCCCGGTTCTGGCCGTAAAGGACAGCGTAGTCCCTGTTCTTCGTCAGAGTCTCTCCGTTCAGCGTTACCGTGAACTCCGGTCGAATGTACTTGCCGGTGTAAAGGTAATAATCGGAAAGACCGCAGATCTCTCCGCCTTCAATGGAGATCCCCTCATCGTCATCACCGTCCGCCGGCTCACCGCCCTCTGTTCCGGTGCCTTCACTGCCGCCGTTGTTCCCGCCGCTGCCGCCGCCTTCCGTTCCGGCGCCTTCACTGCCGCCGTTGTTCCCGTCGCTGCCGCCGTCTTCCGTTCCGCAGGGTTCGATTCCTGCGTCCATCCCATCGCCTTCTTCGGTCTCTGCGCCGATTCCGCTGTCTTCAGCTGTTTCGCCCGTTTTGCGTTCGGCTGCACTCTCGTTCACTCCGATATCCGCGGCTCCGGTCTCCTCACAGCTCTCCCCGAAGGCAAGGCCGGCTGCTTCGCACGTCAGTAAGCTGCCGCCGTCTTCGGTCGTCGCACTGCTCTCATTTACCTCGGTTTCAGGCGCACCGGTCTCCCCGCTGTTCTCCCCGGAGGCAGCGTCGGACACTTCATCCGTCTGTCCGGTCTGAGCGTCGGCGGGATATACGGCTGGGGATTCATTTTCCGGGGCGGACGTCTCCGAAGAAGCGGAAGTGTTTTCTTCCGCCTCCCATGCCAGGTCAGGAGTCATACTGTCGGACGACGCAAATACGCCTGCGGGGGTGCCGCAAACGACAAGAGAAAACCCGATAAAAAATGCTGCCAGCCTCTTCCTCATATTCACCGCTTTCTTGATGGCCATCGCAGCCGTTCCGTCCCTTCAGACACGCCGCACCCGGCTGTGCGAGGAGCGGAAACAGGCGCCAATACCCGATGGCAATGGATTAGTGGTATTATTCTACGACCAAACGGAAGATATTTCAACAAGCTGTTATGTAAACCTGTAAGAAAAAAGGACAGCCATGAGATAGAGATCGCAGCTGTAATATCTCCTGAGATCTTTATGGAAAAGAAGGGAGGAGGGAAAAGAAGTACCTTCCTTCTTTCCCCTCCTCCCTTGTTCTCAGAGGTTCTTCACCGCGAGGCACCGGACTGCGTTCAGTACGCAGAGGACCATGACGCCCACGTCGGCGAAGATGGCCAGCCACATATTGGCGATGCCCAGGGCCCCCAGAAGGAGGCAGAGGAGCTTGACGCCGATGGCGAAATAAATGTTCTCGTAGACGATCCGGATGCATTTCTTCGCGATCCGGATGGCCTTGGCGATCTTCACGGGATCGTCGTCCATGAGGACCACGTCCGCGGCCTCGATGGCCGCATCCGAGCCGAGAGCGCCCATGGCGATGCCGACGTCCGCCCTGGAGAGGACCGGCGCGTCGTTGATGCCGTCGCCCACAAAGGCAACTCTCGCCTTCTCCGAGCTGCCTTTCAGGAGCCGCTCGACCTCGGTGACCTTGTCCCCGGGCAGGAGCTCGGCGCGATACTCGTCAATCCCCAGCTCGGCAGCCACGGCCCTGGCCACGGATTCTTTGTCACCGGTCAGCATGACCGTCTTCGTGACGCCGGCCGCCGCCAGCTTCCGCATGGCCTCCCGGGCCGTCTCCTTGATCTCGTCGGAAATGACCACATGCCCTTGGTACTCCCCGTCCACGGCAGTGTGGACGATGGTCCCCGGGCTGTGGCATTCAGGCACGTCCACGCCCACCTCCCGCATGAGCCGGAGGTTGCCGGCAGCCGTCTCCCGGCCGTCGACCCTGGCGATGACGCCGGCGCCGCTGATCTCCCTGACGTCGGTCACTCTCCCCTGGTCCAGCTCCCGCCCGCAGGCCTCGCGGAGACTCCTGCTGATGGGGTGCGAGGAGTGGAGCTCAGCCAGCGCAGCCATCTCGAGCAGGTCCTCCCGTTCCATGGCCGCATGATGGACGTCCGTGACCTTGAAATTGCCTTTGGTCACGGTGCCGGTCTTGTCGAAAGCCACCGTCTTCACCTGTGCCAGTGTCTCCATGAAGTTGGAACCCTTGATCAGGATGCCCTGGGCGCTGGCCCCGCCGATGCCGCCGAAAAAGCTCAGCGGTATGCTGACCACGATGGCGCAGGGGCAGCTGATGACCAGGAAGGTCAGGGCCCTGTATACCCAGTCGCCCCACATGGGCGCGAGTCCCATGATGAGCCTGACGACGGGCGGAAGGACCGCCAGCGCCAGCGCGCCGTAGCAGACAGCCGGCGTATAGACGCGGGCGAATTTGGTGATGAACTGTTCGGACCGGGCCTTTCTGGATGAGGCGTTCTCCACCAGGTCCAGGATCTTGGAGGCGGTGGACTCGTCGAACTCCTTCTCGGTCCTTATTTTCAGGAGGCCGGACATGTTGACGCAGCCGCTGATCACGCTGTCCCCGACGGAGACGTCCTGCGGGGCGCTCTCGCCCGTCAGTGCGGCCGTGTTGAGGGTCGAATTTCCGAAAATGACGACACCGTCGATGGGTACCTTCTCCCCGGGATTCACGACGATGACGGAGCCCACCTCCACCTCGTCCGGGTCCACCCGCTCCACATTGCCATCCTCGTCCTCGTAATTGGCATAGTCGGGCCGGATGTCCATGAGCTCGGAGATATTCCGCCTGGACTTGCCCACAGCGTAGCTCTGGAAGAGCTCTCCGATCTGGTAGAACCACATGACGGCCACGCCTTCGGTGTACTCGCCCAGGATCATGGCGCCGATGGTGGCCACGGCCATGAGGAAGCACTCGTCGAAGACCTGGCGGTTGAGGATGCCCTTCCCGGCCTTGCGGAGGATATCATACCCCACGGTAAAGTATGGAATAAGGAAAAGAAGGAACCGCACGACCGGGTAGTCCTTCAGCGGCAGGAGGGCCAGCACTAGGAGCATTGCCCCGGCGGCAATGACCCGGATCAGTAAGTTTTTCTGTTTTTTAGTCATCTTATCCACCTTTCGGGCAGTCAGGAGGGGTGGAAGGCCTTTTTGAGAATCAGGGACGGTCCTTTTTTCTCAAAATCA
>CACXEL010000098.1 GCA_902766655.1 uncultured Lachnospiraceae bacterium
CCCCTATGTGGCCGGCTCGGACATCATCGGCGAGGAGATCAACAGCATACGAGACCTCCAGCCCCTGATCCGGGAGCTGGTCGCCATCGCCGGCGCCAACCCCGGCTTCGTGATCCGGATCCATGCCGGTGAAAATGACTCTCTCCGCGACAACGTCGCCGGCAGCCTGCGCTGCGTGAAGGAGTCTCTGGCCCCCGGCCAGCCCATGCCGCCCATGCGGATCGGCCACGGCCTCTATACCGCCAATCTCAGCTCCCCCGGCGGCAAGCAGCTGATCCGGGATCTCAGGGAAGCCGGCGTTGTGCTGGAGTTCCAGCTCACCTCCAACGTCCGCCTCAACAACCTCAGCGTCCTCCGCCACCACCCGCTCAAGCAGTATCTCCGCAGCGGGATCTCCTGCGTCCAGGGGACCGACGGCGGTGCACTCTACGGCACGGATTCCATCGACGAGCAGCTGGCCCTGGAACGCCTCCTCGACCTCTCCTACGGGGAAATGAAGGCCATGCGGGAGGCCGAGAACCGCGTCCTCACCGCCAGCCTGGAAACGTTTGACAGAAAGGTGGCTGCCTTCTCGGCCCTCCGCGGGCAAACATCCCCGGAGGCCTTCCTCTCTGAACAGATCCGCCTGGCGCCTGCGCCGGAGGAGACGCTCATGATCGGCCACGGCAGTCTGGACAGCCAGGTCTGCCTTGCGGACCGGGTGCGCGACCTGCCCTCGGACAAGGTACCGGTCATTCTGCTGGGCGGAAGCTTCAACACCGACCACCGCCCCACCCGCATGCAGCCCTGGATCAGGGACCTCATCGGTCGTCTGGCTGCAGATGCTGACCCGGATAAGGTCTTTTTCGTGATCGGCCACAAAATGCTTGCCTATGAACAGGAGCTTGTCCGCCTGACCGGCGGCCGCTTTTCGATCTACGCCATCGTTCCCACCCGGCTGACACGCTCCGAGGCCGCCCGCCTCAGGAAGAGCGGCGTCCTCATCCGGATCTCCATAGAGCCGGTGGGCATGGGGCTCTACAAGAGCTTTGCCTATGAGATCTTCAAGCGGCGCCCCTCCGTGGTCGTGGCCCTGGACGGCAATTCGGCCGGCGCCAATGTGATCCAGGAGGCCCGGAACGGCAAGCGGAAGGCCCGTATCTTCGTGAACCGCCATGCCTCCTCCCTGAGCGCAAAGGCCCAGACCCTGCAGGGCTACGCCCGGCTCTTCGACGGCCCGGAGGCCGCGGAGGATATCCTGACGGCCATCGGGGACGTATACAGGGAGATGGCCGAGGACCCGTGGGAACGGCCCGAATAAAGCGCTCCGGGGACGTGATTCCCGCAATATGCAGACTTCAGGCAGACCAGGCGTGATTCCTGCGGCATGCCCGCTCCAGGCGGACCAGGCGTGATCCCGCGGCATGCCTGCTCCAGAGGTTCCTGACCTGAACGGAGCACCAGGGCAGTTGCCTGTCTTTTCTGTGAAGCGACAAGCAGATTTCCCGGAGCCACATATTCACTGTTGCAAAACCTTTCCTATCCCCTGCCCGAACGCGGCGATGTTGCCGGCAAGGGCATCAGAGGACACGAAAAAAGGAGCTAATCATGCAAATCTTCTCGTCAGTCATCAGCCAGATGCTCTACCTCTTCCTCTGCATCCTGATTGGATTCATTTTAAAGAAGCGGAATATCCTTCCCGACAGCTCGGACAAAGTGATCTCAAAGCTCGAGAGCGAGATCATCATCCCCTGCCTGGTCATCAACACCTTCTATAAGTACTGTTCCCCGGTCAACCTCGCCTCCAACAGGAGCCTGCTCTTCTACAGCGTCGCCATCCTGGCCTTCACAGCAGCTGTGGCTTTCCTGCTCGGTCCCCGCTTTGCCGGCGGAGACCCCTTCGCCGAGGGCATCTACAAGTATTCCCTGGCCATCGACAATTTCGGCTTTATCGGCAACGCCCTTGTCCTCGGCATGTACGGCGAGGAAATGCTCTTCAAGTATCTGATCTTCACCCTCCCCATCACGGTCTTCGTCTACGCCATCGGAGTGCCGTGGATCTCCACCGGCAGCAAATTCGGGCTGAAGACCTTCCTGAACGCCAGCTTCATCTCCATGCTCATCGGCATCGCGCTTGGCCTCCTGCAGGTACCGCTGCCCGGGACGATCACCACGGCCCTCTCCAGCATCGCGGCCTGCTTCTCCCCCCTGGCCATGATCCTGACCGGCGTCGTCATCGGCAAGTATGATATTAAGAAGCTCTTCATGATGAAGAAGACCTACCTGATGATCCTCGTCAAAATGATCGCCATGCCCCTCCTCGTGCTGGCCGTCATCACCCTTCTCAAAGTCCCGGCGGAACCTTCCTTCATGATCATGATGTTCACCGCCATGCCGCTCAGCCTCAACACCATCGTCTATCCGGCCGCCAACGGGCAGGATACGACGATCGGAGCCAGCCTGGCCCTTGTCTCCAACATCGTCGGGCTCATCACCGTGCCTCTGATTCTGAGCCTGGCCCTGTAAATCGGCCTCATCAGCCGGAAGGACTCCGGAGCGCCTGCTCCGGAGTTTTTCGCGTTTCAAATACAGAACTGCGGGATGTGCCTCTTTCCGCAGGCACCGCCTGCCCGGTTCAGTATGTCCTTGATCGCAACTCCGGCACCCTGCGAAAATGTATTCCATGCGTATGTCTGCATCATATCACATAAATTTACATTTTCAAGTCTTTACATTCTCGCTTTTATGTGTTATTCTATGGGCAGATCAAGGAAATCACCACAAAAAGGAGACTATTATGCCGCGGCGAAGCATTGACCGGCCCGCAAAGGGCCCAGGCAGCATGATCAACCTGAAGACCGGCGAAACCCTGGAGCACCCTTCCCTCCCGCTCCTCTGCGAGCGCATCCGCTTTTACAGGGAGAAGGCCGGCATCGAGCAGAAGAGCCTGGCAAAGCAGATCGGTGTCACGGCCAACGCCGTCAGCAACTGGGAGAACGGCCGGGGGCGCCCCGACGTCAATCTTCTGCCGGAGATCTGCAGCGCGCTCCGAATCAGTCTCTACGACCTCTACGACCTCCGGGAGCCTTCCGTCCGCTGCACGGCAGGGGAGCAGCTTCTTCTGGACCGCTACCGCCGGCTGTCCGCCGGGCACCGCACGGCCGTCGACCAGATGGTCGGCACGCTGCTCGAAGTTCAGCTCGCCGAGAGCGCCCCGCGGATCAGCCGCCTCACCTGCTTTCAGAAGTCTCTGTCCGCCGGCTACGGCGATCCGACAGAATTCGAGGGCGAAGGGAAGCCTCTCTATCTCTACTCCTCCCGTGATGTCGACAGGGCCGACTGTATCTTCACCGTCAACGGAGACAGTATGGAGCCCAGGTTCCACAACGGAGATATGGTCCTCGTTTCCCGAATCCCGGACGCTCCCAGCCTGCAGCACGGCGAGATCGGCGCCTTCATCGTTGGGAACGAGACCTACATCAAGGTCTACGGCGAGGATGGGCTGGAATCCCTGAATCCCGGCTATGCGCCTCTCCATTTCCACGAGACCGACGCTGTCTACCTGATCGGCCGCGTCACGGGGACTCTGGATCCGTCCCAGATCGCCTCCGCCGAAGACGTTGACAGGTACCTGCTGCTGCATCCGGAAGAAGCCTGACACTCCCTTTCCCTCATTCCAGAAGACACGCTCCACAGGAAGGAAGGCGACGGGATGGACAGGATTTATATCTGCATTGATCTCAAGTCCTACTACGCCTCCGTCGAGTGTGTCCACCGCGGACTCGATCCGCTCAAGGCCAACCTTCTGGTCGCAGACCCCTCCCGGTCCGACCAGACCATCTGCCTCGCAGTCTCCCCGGCCCTCAAGGCCAAGGGAGTTCCTTCGAGACCCCGTCTGTTCGAGGCGAAGCAGGCCATCAGAAAGTATGAAGCCGAGCACCACATCAAAATCTGCTATATCACCGCCGTTCCCCGGATGGCGGAATACGAGCGGATCTCCGCTCTGATCGACTCCATCTACCTGCGCTACGTCGCCCCGGAGGACGTGCACGTCTACTCCATCGACGAGTGCTTCATCGACTGCACGGCCTACCTCCACCTCTACCGCGAGGCTGCGGAGGCAGAGCACACCCACCCGGCCCGGCTCCTGGCCATGGCCATGATCCGCGACGTCCTGAAGACGACCGGCATCACCGCAACCGTGGGCATCGGCACCAATCTCTACCTGGCCAAGGTCGCCATGGATATCGTGGCCAAAAAGTCGCCGGCCGACAAGGACGGCGTCCGGATCGCGGAGCTCAGCGAGGATTCCTACAAGTACCTGCTCTGGGACCACACACCGCTGACCGATTTCTGGCAGATCGGCCCCGGCAAAGCCCGGCGGCTCATGCGCGCCCACATGTACACCATGGGCCAGGTGGCCGAGCGGACCCAGTGGGACGAGGAGTTCTTCTATAAGACCTTCGGAATCGACGGAGAGATCCTGATCGACCACGCCTGGGGTATTGAGCCGGTCACCATGAAGGACATCAAGAGCTATCGCGCCGACAGCCATTCCCTCTCGAACGGCCAGGTCCTGCCAAGGCCCTACCAATACGACGAGGCCCGGCTGGTCTTCAGGGAGATGATCGAAGTCCTCTGCTCGGACCTGGTCCGAAAGAATCTGGCGTCACCTGTCTTCTCCTGGTGGGTCTCCTATGACTACAAAAGTCTGGAGTTCTGCCCCGGCTATGACGGGCCGCTTGCTGTCGATTTCTACGGCCGGCTCCACCCCAAGCATTCCGTCGGCACCGTAAAGATGCGGATCAAGACCAACTCCGTCACCTCTGTCACCGCCGCTCTGACCGATTCCTTCGACGCAAAGACCGACCACCGGCTGCTCTACAGACGGCTCGGCGTATGTGCCGCGAACACGACCGAGGATGATGATTTTTACCAGCTCGATCTGTTCACGGATTACGATGCGCTGGCAAAAGAAAAAAGAATCCAGCGGGCCATGCTGGAAGTCCGGAGAAGATTCGGCGCCAACGCCGTCTTCAAGGGAATCAACCTCCTGGATGGCGCTACAACGCTGGAGCGGAACACGCAAATCGGCGGGCACAAAGCATAAGTGCCCGCCGAAATCCCCTACACATATTCACAATTTGAAAGCAGGCGACAATACCGTGTTGTACGCCCACACAGATTTCTGCCCCTCCGCACCAGAAATTCACAGCAGTATCCACCAAACCTGCGCTGCGCGGCCATACGAAGGCCTGCTCCTTCAGCGCAGAAACTCACAGCATCATCTGCCGGACCTGCACTGCGCGCCCATACGAAGGCCTGCTCCTTCAGCGCAGAAACTCACAGCATCATCCGCCGGACCTGCACTGCGCGGCCATACAAAGGCCTGCTCCTTCAGAGCAGAAGCTCACAGCATCATACGCCGGACCTGCACTGCGCGGCCATACAAAGGCCTGCTCCTTCAAAGCAGAAACTCACAGCATCATACGCCGGACCTGCATCTGATCCGCCATACAGGTGCGCATAAGGAGGTGAAAAACATGTTCTCCATAGGTGATATCCCCATGCCGGCCGGTTTTCGCTATAAAGACATTGCTGCCCGCGGGAGGCCGGAGCACACAAAGATGGACGCTTTCCGGCTCCGTCATCCCAGCATGGACGTCAGAAGGAGAGCAAAGATCTTCGCCCCCTTCGATGCCCTGAAGGGCTTCAGCTCCGCGATCTCCGCTAAGAATGAGTTATATGTGAACAAAAAGGACCTGAGCGAGGAGGACCAGGCAGAGCTGAACCGCCGCCTGACCATACTCCGGGAGATGACGCCGAACACCCGCCTCGCCCGGGAGAACGCTGTCCCGGTCACCGTGACCTGCTATTATCCCTGTACGGACGCAAACAGCGAAGCCTTCTCCGTCCGGGGCCAGTACCGCACCGTCACAGGCATCTGCATGAAGGTGGATCCGCACGACAAAAGAGTCCTGGTGGGGACCACCTGGATCGATTTCAAGGATATCTGCCGGATCCAAGGCCCTCCCGGACTCTTTTGAATTTCCCCATATTCCCAAGGGCGGCGGGGATTATCCCCCTGCCGAAAGGGCGATGCTGCATACCCTCAGGTAGCGTATATACCCAGGGATGACGGGTATTGCCATCAAGACTGAAACGACGAAGACTTGCCTCCCGTCAGGCATATATACCAAAGGCGGCAAAGAGTTTACTGTCAGTGCAGGAACTCCACTTTCCCGGTCTCGATGTCATACATGGCGCCGACCACGGAGGGCCCGTCATCCTGGTTGAAAAGCTCCCTGAGCTCATGCTCTATGATTGCCCTGCTTCTCATCACATTGAGGCAGCCGGCTTTATATGGATCCTGCTCCCCGCCGATGGCGGCCTGGATCTCATCGGTGATGTACTTTATGAACCCGGAAGGATCGTGGTGGATGGCCGCGTCCACGGCTCCGCAGTTGGTATGGCCGAGGACCACGACCAGTTTTGTCCCAAGATGGTCCGCCGCGTATTCAATACTCCCAAGCTGATGGCTGTCCATCACATTTCCCGCTACACGGATCACAAAAAGGTCTCCAATCCCACAGTGGAAGATCGCTTCCGGGATGACCCTGGAGTCCGAGCAGGTGATGACGATGGCGAAGGGCGTCTGCCCCTCCCGCGTTGTTCTCAGACGTATGGCCGGCGAAATATCGCCGATTTCCCTGTCTGATGCAAGATATGCCTGATTTCCCTCCATCAGTCTCTTCAAAGCTTCCTGTTTGTCCATGATCCACCTCCATCGCTGCAGCAATACAGAGCATTCTCACTCTTTAAGTTTCCACAGATACCGCCAGCCAGCTTTTGCAGCTGCCTTCAGAATACACCCGGCAGCGTCAGCTGCTCATAAAAATCCGCTTCCGGGTTCGTGAGCCTCCTTGACAGGACCGCGCTGCCCTGCCGAAGGAGCTCCGCCGTGCGGCCGTCCTCAAAGAGCCAGTCGCCAAGGTCCCGCTCCGGCAGTATGAGGGGCATCCTGTCGTGAATTTCCGACATACTGTCATTGGCCGCCGTAGTCAGAATGGTAAAGCGTTCGCCATCCTCATAACGCCGAAAGCATCCGGCCATATATATGACCGGCTGGTCGGGCAGAAAAAAGGAATATTGCCTCTTCCGCATGTCCCACTCATAGAATCCCGCAGCCGGAATGACGCATCGCCGGCGCAGCACGCTCTCCGAGAAGGAGGGCTTTTGCAGCGCCGTCTCGGAGCGGGCATTGATCAGCAGCCCCCTGCCCTTCGGGGAAATGAAACCCCACCGCATGGCAGACACAGCCGGCGATCCATCCGCCGGGACAAGGACCGGAGCCGTCTCAGACGGCCTGATATCTCCGGATTTCCGGACCGGGCCCATTTCGGCTGGTCGGAGATCCTCCGGCCTCCGGACCGTTTCCGGCTCAAACGCCTGAACATTCTCCCGATACAGAGCTGAAGCCGTCTCCGGCAGCCACTCATACCCGGGCCGCTGCCGCAGCGGATACCCTCCGTTCATAATCAGCCGCCGGACCTCGGCCTCGCTGTCCCCGTTTATAAAATACCTACCACACATACTGCTTTTTCCGAGGCGTCAGGCTGACGCCTGTCCTGCCATCGTCTCCTCAATGTCTTCATTTTACCAGAATCCGGAGCCAAAGTGTGTAAAAACCCGGACCGGCCGGAACATTTTCACAATATTTGTGTCTGCAGGGTCATGAATGGCTTTGCATGTTGACAAACCAAACGGCGCGGGCGTATGCTTAAAAAAGTAACGTTTTACTGGCCCCGGCAAAAAACAAAGCTTTGTCGCGGAACACAGGTATACAGGAAAGGAAAGGTCAATGACAGCATTCGCAGGTATCGGATCCATAGTCGGTGTCATTATTTTTATCGTCTGCGCCATCAAGGAGAGTTCGACCACCGGTCTCTATAAGTTCTTCGGTGTTTACGGACGTCTCAAAGCTTACCTCTTCATAGACATGGTCGGCGCAGGTATCGCCATGATCGTCTCCGCCTTCATCCCGGGGCTGGACCTGGAGTACTCTCCCATCATGATGGTCCTCATCGGCGTGGTCTGCCTGGCCATCGGTATTCTGATCTATATCACGACCGCCCTGAAGTGCCCCGCCGGCCTGAAAAGCAGGCTTCTGATCAGCATGATCATTTCCGGACTCGGCATCGCCATGAAGATCGTTGTCTTCTTCCTCTTCTTCGTTTGGAAGATCTACGGTCCCCAGGAGATGGTCACCAGCAGCGGCGAGACCGTTTACAGGATCGGCAGTGACATCTATGATGCCAGCGGCAACCGCCTTGGCCACATGAATGGCGCCGACACTTTTATCATAGATCCGTGCCGGCCGTAGCGACCCGCTCCCGGAACCGCACGTCATGCTCCACCAGGAGCATGGTCGGTTCATACGCCAGGATCAGCTTCTCGATCTGCATTCTCGAGAATACGTCCACGTAATTGAGCGGCTCGTCCCAGATATACAGGTGAGCAGGCGTGATCAGACTGGCGGATATCAGGACCTTTTTCTTCTGACCCTCAGAAAAATCCTCCATGTTCTTTGCAAACTGCTCCCGGCCCAGATCCATCTGCCGCAGAACGGCGAGGAAAAGGCTCTCATCAAGCCCCCGCGCCTCACAAAAGCTTTTTAAGCTTCCTGACAGGAAGGACGTATCCTGGCTGACGTAGGATATGATCAGCCCGGATGCGACTTCCAGTGTACCCCGAATAATCAAACCGGATTCCGCATCCGATCTGCCCAGGCCAATCCGTCCATATCCCGGTCCCAATCCGCCCCGGACAGTCTCCCCGTATCCCGGTTCCAATCCGTCCCGGACAATCTCCCCAGATCCCGGTTTCATCTCACCCCGGGCAAGCCTGCCGGATCTCGCATCTGGCATCCCGCCATAATTCAGTCCGGTCATACTGCCTCCGCCGCCCCAAGGGACAGCGGGGGCATTTATTTTTCCCATCACAGCCCTGAGCAGACTGGATTTTCCGCATCCATTTCCTCCGGAGAGGACGATCCTCTCCCCACGCCTGACCTGGAACCTCAGCCCTTCGAACATGGGCTGCGGCGCCCCTTCATACTGCAGAGACATGTCCCTCGCATTGATCAGGATCTCCTTATGGAACCGCAGGGGATGGATCTTCAGATCCGCCACCTGCTCGATGTCCTGGAGCAGGCCTTCCTTCTCCTCTATCTCACGGTTCATCCGCTTCTCGTAGGCTTTTACCCGGGCCTGCATTTTCTTGGTCTTGGCGCCAATGTAGGACCTGGTAGAGATGCTCCGGTCATTCTCCTTGATGGGATCGAAACCGATCTTGCTGTTCTCACTCTGCTCGGCCCAGCGTCCGCTCCTGTCCGCCGCTGCCTTGAGACGCCCGATCTCCTTGCGGTGTTTTTCATTTTCCGCGCGGGCGAAGGCATCGCTGCGCTCTTTGTTTTCCCACCAGGACGAGAAATTGCCCGCCTGGACCTCCACCGTCTTCCGATTGAGGACCAGGACGTGGTCGCAGACCGCATCCAGAAGATCTCTGTCGTGGGAAACGAGGATGAACCCCTTCTTCCCGGCCAGATATGCCTTCACGGCCTCCCTGGCCGCCTGGTCCAGGTGGTTGGTCGGCTCGTCGATCAGGAGGAACTCATTCTCCGCGGCGAAAAGGACGGCCAGCATGACGCGGGTCCGTTCACCGTGGCTTAAGGTCCCAAAAGGTCTGTACAGACATTCGGCATCTATACCGAGCAGGTTCATCTGCATGAGGACCTGCCAGCTCTCCACCTGGGGTTTCCATACAGCGGTAAGTTCATCGGCTGTCCTCTCCAGGTCCTTCCCGCTGACCACATAGGGAAAATAGTCCAGCCGAAGCCCCCTCGTGATGCTGCCCTCAAAAGCGTATTCCCCCATCAGAAGTCTCAGGAGAGTTGTCTTCCCCTTTCCGTTCCTCCCGATGAGACCTAGCTTCCAACCGGTATCCATATTGAAAGAAACATTTTCCAGGACAGTGTCCGCGCTGCCCTCGTAGGAAAATGTCAGATTTGTCACTTGTATCTGCGCCATGCCCATCTCCTTTTGAACGCATGTATCGTAAATGCAGGCCTTTTAGCCATGTCCGGCGGCTCTGCGTCCGTGTCAGCCCCTTGGGACATGGAATGGACGCAGCCACCAACATAAAAAATCCGCCTTCGCAGCCGAAAGCGGATCTCATGAACATGCTCGAGGAAAAGCACCTTCAGGGGGCTTCTCTCCTTCACGGTCAGTCGGCAGCGGATCCCGCAGACATATGCCTGGTTCCGTTGCCCTGCGCAAAAGAAGACTCGGTATAGGCAGAAAAAGCACACAGTCTCTCCTGAGTACCGGCTTCAAAAAAGTTCAGATAATCCGATTCGGCGCAGGCAGGCAGACCTCCCGGCCCGCATATTTTCATTCTGAATCTGCCCACAGTCAGGAAATGTGCCCGCACATTTCCCCACGCATCCATCCGTCCGGGCATGCGAAAAACACCTGCCCCGGTCCGCTTGAATCGCGTCAATCGAAATTACCTGATAATCATTCTCTCACCCACACACGAACGTGTGCCTTTCTCTTTTCTAACCTCAACAATACCGTGAATGTCCTCCCATGTCAACCTGAAATTGTCTCCGCCAGCATTCGATACCTCGTTTGCAGTCGGATTTACCGGAAGCTCCTCCGTGTGCAGAAGGGTCTGGAAAGCAGGAGAGTCAAGCAAAGCAGCCTCCTTTCCCCGGGAGGACAAGAGGATATATGCCGGTCCGTAGATTATCTCATAGCTCCCCACAGCCAAACAACAAATCGAGAGATTCCGTATCTCCCGATTTTCGCATTTCCCTCTGTTACATTTCTCTTTGCAGAAAATGAATAACACGATCCTTGACCACATCCTGGAAGAAGAGATCGTCGCCGTGCTGCGCGCCCTCAATCTCAATGAGCTCAGCCCCCACGCCCTTCTCCACCAGCGCTTTATAATAATTCCGGCTCTGTTCCGGCGAGACCACCGTATCATCGAGCCCCTGCAGGATCAGATGAGGCGGTGCTGCGGGTGTGATCCGCATAATCGCGCTGGCTGCCTCGGCCTTTTCTCTCGTATAGCGGACGCCCAGGGCCTCCTCCAGCATCCAGGGCGGAATAATGTCGTTGCCCTCAAACCCCTCCATGGAGATGGTCATGTCCGCAAGACCGTAATAATCCACTACGGCAGACACACGGCTGGACTGTTCCAGCCAGTCTCCCTGGTCCAGTGAGCGGTCCTCCCCAGTAACGCCCAGCAGACAGGCGATGGCTCCTCCTGCAGACTCTCCCATGGAAAAGATGTGCTCCGGGTCTATACAGTAATCAGCCGCGTGAGCCCGGAGAAAACGCACGGCAGCCTTGGCGTCAAGGATCGGCGCCGGGAAAACAGCCTCGTTCCCCGTGCGGTATTCCACGCTTGCCACCACAAAGCCCGCCTCGGCAAAATACATGAGCTCGGGCATCCAGACGGAACGATCCATCACGCGAAAGGCACCGCCGCAGAACCATACGATTGCCGGAAGCGGCTTATGGCTCTCCCTGTTTTTCGGCACAATCAGATCCATGTGCAGGTCTCTCCGCGTGGCGCCGTACCAGCTCTCCACGTTGGCATAGGTCACAGCTGTAATGAGTGACAGCGCCTCCCGCTTCTTTTCTACCGCAAGATATTCACGCATCGTTCATTCCTCCTTCAAAATCTGGCAGCCCTCGCCCAAAGCGGTCTCCTGGCCATTCGGGAAACGGAAAACGCCGCTCGCCCCCGCGGGCAGCGTAAGGGAAAACTCCCATTTGCCTGTCTTGTTCTTCTTATAGTCAAAGGAAACCATGCCGTTCTCCGTCGCAGCCTGGCCACAGAGGTCGGGCAGACCCGTGGGATGCGGCGCAATCAGGAGCCGGCCGTCCTTTTGCGGCTTTACGCCCGCCATCGTGCGTACCAGTTCATAGAGCGGCAGCGCACTCCATGCGTGGCACTCGCTGCGCGCACCCTTGGGCGTCTCGGGACAGCAGGTGCAGTCCAGATCCAACAGTTCGATCCAGGGCTCCAGCTCCTTCCGCATGTCGTCATAGAGCCCGGCCTTCTCCAGAGCGCGGAACCACTCGTAGGAGGCGGAAAAGCTGCAGCGCAGGATGTCCTCCCGCTCCAGGGCGGCTTTCAGGAGCCTGGCAGCATCCTCCCCCTCTTTCAGGCCATTCAGCACTGCCCAGGCCTGGGCATGACGGCTGAACTGCTGAAAATCCGGCCCCTCCCGGTAGAGCCCCGCTTCTTCGTCCCAACATAGTCCTTCCACAGCGCTCAAAATGTGTGTGCACTGCTCCCGATACTCGGAAGCCAGACCGGTTCTTCCCTGCCCCTCCATGAAATCCGCGGCACACTGCAGGGCGTAGGCGTACATTAAGTTTATGATGGTGGATGGACCGTTCTTCAGAGCGGCCGGGGCGCCGCCCGTCTCGTTCCATGCGTCGTTCCAGTCCACAAAGTTCCAGTAGTCCAGCCTCCCGACCAGCCCATCCGGTCCGATCCGGCTGTCAAACACATCCAGGATCCGGTCTATATCCCCCCGGCACAGGCGCAGCAGCCCGGCGTCGCCGTTCGCCCCGGCAATCGACACCTTCATGCCGTCCATGTCATCGGTTTTCCGGCGCAGCAGCCCGGCGTCGCCGTTCGCCCCTGCATTCGGCGCCTTTATGCCGTCCATGTCATCGGCTTTCCGTCGCAGCAACGCAGCGTCGTCGTGCAGCTCAGCATACTCGCAGAGCAGGAAGATATAATGCAGGGAGAAGGTCGAGAGGATCTGCAGATAGGCGGAGGGTGCCTTTCCGGCGTTCAGGCCTTCCGGCTGCATGCCATAGTGGAAGTCCAGCAGAGCCTTGCGCACCAGCGCGGCATCCCGGCTCACAGCATAGGTGTACTGCGCTTCCAGACGGGTGTCCATGCCGTATTGGAGCTGCTCATAATAGGGGCAGTCCAAGTAGGTCTCCAGCATGCAGTTTTCCAGTGTGCGCACGCAGATTTCCCAGAGCCTGGCTACCCAGGGCTCGGAGGACTCCACATGGGACTCCACAGGCAGCGGGTAACCGGTTTTGTTGAACTGAGGCGCATAGACTGTGACCGGGCTCTCTGCAGTCTCCACTTTCAGGAGAACAAAGCGGAAGGTGCGCACCCAGAAGGGCTCAAAGCACAGCCCGCTCCCATCCAACGCGATTGTATCGGTGATGCCTTCCACCTCTCCGCGCACATCGGAACGCACCGTGTCAGACCCGGGGCCGCCGAATTTCTCAAAATAGGTGATCTCCACCTTCGCCCCCCGGCCTCCGTTGAAATGAAAACACGGATAGGCGTTCAAAATCGCCCCGGCGTCCAGGAGGATCTCGGCGCGATCACCCGCACGGACCTCCATGCTGCCCGCAGAAAGGAGGCTGAGATCATTCCCCGCCCGGTCAAAGCAGCGGACAAAACCCTGCCTTCTCTCATAGAGCAGAGGAATCTCCCGCTTACGCAGGCGGAACAGGGGCGTGACACCCACCAGGCGAAGAGGATCCTCGGCCAGGCCCGGTTCAAAAACCCGGGCAGGCCGCCAGCTGACGCAGTCGAAATCAGCTTCTCTCCAATGAATGGGCGTCTGACCCGCGTCGATCTGTTCAATCACCGCGCCGAGGAACTGGGTATGCTCATCGGACTTCAGAAAATAGCTGTTATCCAGCCAGACCCGCCAGCCGGTAAGGCCGGTGGTGATCGTCTCCACCATTTCACCGGCGCTGTCCAGAATAACGCCTTCGATGGCAAGCCTGTGCCCGCACTGCCTGCCCACCACACCGTAGATGGCCGCCCTCTCTCCGATCTCTGATTCGACCATGTCCGGATCACAGTAGAGTACCTGGGCACAGAAAACATTGTGCCCCGCATGAAGCCAATTCGTCACGTCCACCGTCTCATAATACTGGCGTTGCCGATCCCCCTTGCAGGGTCCGGAGAGAACCGGTTCACCGTTGATCCACAGGCGGTAACGGGAGTTGGCAGTGATATCCAGTGACAACGTGCAGCCGGCCGGCAGCTCCTTGTCACACCGGAAACAGGCAAAACGCCCGCCAAGGTCACCGTGAAATATCTGTTTATCCCGGATTTCTTCCCGGGGTATCCCAATCCATTTTGCATTCTTCCACATATCCATCACCTCCGACTAAAGAATAGAAAAATCCTGCCTTCCAGTAAAGGCACTCATTGGCTTTTTTGAATCCTAATTTGTCATTCTCCCCGCCGGTCAGGCTACCTTCAGCTGCTGAAAAAAGGTGGGACATTTCCCCGCCCGATAGAGTTCCATTTTCATGATAAGACCCTCGGCGTCGATTCCCGGATGGGTCAGGTAGAGCCGGCAGATCTGGTCTGCCAGTTCCTCGGAAATCCGATATTTCTCAGAGATCTCATGCACTGTCCGGCCCTTGTTCACATCCTTCACGATGCCCCCGATCATATCCCGCAGGTCCCCGGCCGGAACCCTGGTCTTTTTCTCCGCATGGGCGAACTCCAGCTTCCGGACCTCCACCTCCCCATCCGCAATCTCCAGGATCATCATCGTGATGGGCTGGGTGAACCGCCTCGGCCCGCAGCTGCCCGGATTCAGGAACAGCGTCCCGCCCTTCCGAATCTCCTCATACTTGTGCGAATGCCCGAAAATGACAACATCGGCCCGGACCTCAGCCGGAACGTCCTTCCTCTTGTGGGTCATGAAGAACCGCATCCCGGCGAGCTCGAAGCTCCGGGTCAGGGGAATCTCCCCGGCCCAGTCCTTGTCTGCATTTCCCCGGACGACGGTCAGCGGGGCGATGCCCTCGAGGGCGGTCAGGATCTCCGGCTTCGCGATGTCACCGGCGTGAAGGATCCGGTCGCAGCCCTTAAGGGCAGCCAGGACCTCCGGGCGCAGCAGGTTGTGTGTGTCTGAAATGATACCAATAGTCATATTTTCACCGATTTGACGAAAACCAGTCTTCCGGCCAGCACCTTGTCAGTACAGCTCCTTAAGCACCAGCACAGTGATGCCCGGGTTGTCTCCCGGCATGATCCGTTTGACCTTCGGGTCATACCGGTACCAGTCCTGGATCATGGTCCTCAGGCTGGTCCCCCGGTTATACCCGTGAACCAGCTGCAGCTGGTAGGTCGACGGGCCGGCCGTCGCCAGCGCGCGGTCAATGACCGCCTGGGCTTCCTCCTGCCTGAGGCCGTGCAGGTCAATTTTCACAAATGCTCCGCTCATTTTTACTCCATTTCCACGGCCGGGCGTCTTCTCAGCTGCCCGGACATTGAGAAGTCACCCGTCGAAAGCCCTAAAGCTCATTTTTACATATACTCCGCTCAAAATTGATCCAATCCCACAAAGCCGGATGCCTCCGCGGCGATCCGTTCATTGATATCCCTGTCCGCCGGGCAGAAATCATAGTCCGGTATCTCTTCCGGCCGGATCCAGCGGATATCCACGTGCTCCAGCAGCTTCGGCGTGCCCTCCGCGATCTCCGCGTGGAAAAGGGTCAGCCGGATCGTGATGTCCGGGTACTCGTGGACAACCTCCATGAAAATGTCGCCCACGTTCACTGTGACGTCCAGCTCCTCCCGGCACTCTCGGATGAGGGCCTCCTGCTTGGTCTCGCCCGGCTCCACCTTGCCGCCTACGTACTCCCACAAAAGCGGTCTCGCCTTGTAGGCCGGCCGCCGGCAGATCATGAACCTGCCCCGGTCCCAGATGAGGGCCGCAACAACATCCGTCATAGCTATCTCCGATCCGCCGCCTTCGACAGGCGGCCAAACAGCGATGAGAGCCTCCGCCTCGTTCCGGGCCATTCACGCCCGGACCTGTCGGACGCCTCAGTTCCCCGCCAGCTGCAGTTCCTCCGCATGTGCCTTCATTCCTTCGATGACAATTGCCGCGACGTCCTTAATGTCCATCCCCAACATCCCGCAGCCCTTGAGAATCAGCGGCCGGTCGCATTTGGCGGCGAAGCGCTTATCCTTCCACTTCTTCATGAAGCTCTTGACCTCCAGGTCTGTGATGCCGTTCGGCCGCATTCTGGCAGCCGCCTGAACGATGCCCGTCAGCTCATCGACCGTGAAGAGGCTCTTCTCCATGTCGGTAATGGGCTCCACGTCCGTGCAGATTCCGCACCCGTGGGACATGATCGCCCGGATATCCTCCTCCGGCACACCGAGCTCCCGGAGCGGCTCCTCGGTGTGGGCCAGATGCTCCTCCGGATATTTTTCGTAGTCATAGTCGTGAAGCCAGCCGACTGCCTCCCAGTGCTCCTTGTCCGCACCGAAATGATCCGCCATGGCGCCCATGGCCGCGGATACGTTGGCCGCATGGAGAATCAGATGGTCCTCCGTGACCATGGTGGCGTTGATTTCCTTTGCCTTTTCCAGTGTCAGCTTTTCCATAATAACACTCCTCCCCTGGCAATCACTTTGCCAGATACTTCTCCGCCTTCTCCAGGATCGCCTTGTCCGTACCGAAGGTGATTCTCTTCATAGCCTCCCCGTAAGGCAGCCAGCAGATTCCCTGGACCTCCTCAGGCTGGTTGACAGTATCCATGCTGTCGGCGCGCCCGATGAAGTAAATCACGTCCTTCATATGTCCCGGCCTCGGACTGTAGGTCACCGTCTCGCGGAAGCCGGTGTCCAGGGTGACCGTGATGCCGGTCTCCTCCCGGATCTCGCGGATCGCAGTTTCGCTCTCCGTCTCATTTCCTTCCACATGGCCCTTGCACATGGCATAGTGGCCGCCGACCATATGCTCGAGCAGGTAAAGGCGTCCCTCCTCAGCCTCACAGTACACAACTGCACCG
>CACXEL010000099.1 GCA_902766655.1 uncultured Lachnospiraceae bacterium
GTCACATTCGCTTCGGGCATCGCTGTGTCCCCGGCATTTGCTCCGCTTCCGGATGCAGTGTCAGCCGGGCCACCGGTCGCTCCGCCGGAAGCAGTCTCCGCCGTCCCTTCCGCCGCTGCACCGGGATCCGGATCCGTCAGGAGCGAAGCAGCTCCGCCGCCCTTTGCCTTTCTCACATACTGTGTCGCGACGAATCCCGTCTCCACAGCCAGGACCAGGGCCAGTATCAGACACAGGACCTGCAGCTTTTTCCTCATTTTCCGTTCACCTCCATGCCGGATCAGGCTGGTCAGATTTCATATACAGTCATTGTAGCATAGATTGTCCGCCTGGGGAATAAAGGGAAAGCCATTCGGGAACTTTCTCCCTGCTGCCGCAAGATCCTCCGCACTTTCCTGCTTGTCACCGAAAATGTCGCCTCCGGGGCGACCTTCTGCCGCCCCATATCCGCTATGATAGAGCCATCAAAGGAAAACAAAAACAACCGGAAAGGAGAGATCATTATGAAAAAAGGACTTACGGAAATGGTATTCATTCTCGACAGGAGCGGCTCCATGAGCGGTCTTGAGGGCGACACCATCGGCGGCTACAACGCCATGATTGAAAAGCAGAAGGAGGAGGAGGGCGAGGCCCTGGTCTCCACCGTCCTCTTTGACACGAGGACCCAGGTCCTCTTCGACAGGGAGCACCTGGACCGGGTCCCGGCCATGACGCGGAAGGACTACACGCCGGGCGGCTGCACCGCCCTCCTGGACGCCATGGGCGGCGCCATCCACCACATCGGGAACGTCCACAAGTACGCCCGCCCGGAGGACGTGCCGGAGAAGACCCTCTTCGTCATCATCACGGACGGCTTTGAAAATGCAAGCCGGCTCTACACCCAGGACCAGGTCAGGACCATGGTGGAGAGGCAGAAGGAGAAGTACGGTTGGGAGTTCATTTTCCTCGGGGCCAACATGGACGCCATCGCGGTGGCGGGCCGCTATGGGATCGGCGCCGACAGGGCAGTGACCTACTCCGCCGACGCCGAGGGGACCGAGGCCAACTTCCGGGCAGTCAGCAAGGCGGCCTCCAGCTTCCGGAAGGCCCCCTGCATGAGCGCAGACTGGGCCGACGAGGTGAAGGAGGACCAGGCCAGACGGAAGGCCGGCCGCAACAAGAGGCAGCCCGCAGACACGTCCGCCGACCAGTCGAAGAAGCGCCGGGGATTTTTTGACAGATAATTCCCGCGCCTGACAATACGAATACCCAGGCACGGTATCCATCGCAGCCCTGCCGCATCCTGTAAAAAACGCCTGTCTGGGCTCAGCGCTCAGGCAGGCGTTCATTCTGTTCCGGGCACAATGGCAGGGCTCGCATCAGACTCCACCGAACCGGAAGATGATGCCGATCACCGCCGAAGCCGCCAGAAAGGCGATGGGGTGGATCTTTATTTTCCGCATGCTGAAGTAGAGGATGACAGCCAGCACGATGGCCCTGAGATCAAAGAGGTCCAGGAGACTTCCCGACGCCTGGAAGGCGGGGATGTGGATGAGGGATACCTTCACGACGTTGATGCAGGCCGCGGAGATCATGGCGATGGAGGCCGCGCGGAGTCCGTAGAGGGCCTTCTGAACATAAACGTTGTCCTGGAACCTGGCCAGGAGCCTGGCTATGATCAGGATAATGATCACGCAGGGAGATCCCAGGCCCAGCGTCGCGATCAGGCCGCCAGGCACGCCGGCCGTGATGTAGCCGGCATAGGTGGACATGTTGATGCCGATGGCACCGGGCGTGGACTCGGAGATGGCGATCATGTCCGCGATGTCCGCATGGGTGAACCAGCCGGTCTTGTTCGACATTTCATAGAGGAAGGGGAGGGTGGCCAGGCCGCCGCCGATGGAGAAGAGGCCGGTCTTGAAGAATTCCCAGAAGAGTCTCAGGTAGATCATTTCTTAACACCTGCCTTTCCGAAAAAGACGCCGAAGAGGCCGGCCGCGATGACGAAGACAGCCGTCGTGATCCTGATGGGCAGGTAGGCGGAAAATACGACCAGACCAAAGATGACCAGGTAGAGGATGAGGGTCACCGTATCCACGACGGAGGACTTCCACAGCTTCTCGACCGCCCTCACGATGAGGACCACGACGCAGACGCGGATGCCCGCAAAGGCGTTTCTGACCACCGGCAGCTCGGCAAAGTTGGTCAGGAAGGCCGCAATGAGCAGGATGATGACGATGGGCACGGCGAGGAAGCCCAGGGAAGCCACGATGCCGCCGATCGCACCTTTCCGCTTGTTGCCGATGAAGGTGGCCACGTTGAGGGCGATGATGCCCGGCGTGCACTGGCCGATGGCAAAATAGTCCCGCAGCTCATCGGTGGTGACCCAGCCTCGATTTTCGGCCAGGTCCCGCTCCAGGAGCGGCAGCATGGCGTAACCGCCGCCGAAGTTCACGGCGCCGATCCGCAGGAAGATCAGATAAAGATCCAGCAGTTCTTTCATTTTATGCGTATTCCCTCCTTCTTTTTCCCCGCATGCGGGGTCCGGACACGGTGTCATCTGCTCCGTATTACCACTTCCGTCGGTACGGATCATCTGATCGGTCTGTCTATCCACTCTACTATACTGTTCGCTTCCTTGTCAACCAACCCTCACGCATACCTGTCCCTGATAAGGCTCGTGACGTGCCGGAAGAGCTCGAAATTCTCCACCACGATCAGCCCGAGCCGCTCCCTTGTCCGGGTCACGCCCTGGTAGAGGAGCTGCTCGTAGATATAGTCGGGATTCGGATGGGCTCTGGCCTTGAGGATTCCCTCCTCATCATAGTAGAAGGTATTATCCAGGATCATCACGACGTCCGTGAACTCCTGGCCGATGACCTTGTGGGTGTTCATTTCCCCGCCATAGCGGTCGAAGGAGGTGCTGCCGCGGCCCTCCGAGGTGAAATTGATGAAGCGGTACCCCCTGGAAATGAAAGCCTTCCTGATAATATTCCCTTCGTCGGGTGATGCCGCGAACACCACGTCGATGTTCCTGTATGAGTAGTCATCCGGCCCGATCCGGGACTCGAGCAGGACCCGGAGGAAGGAGGAGAGCTCCTTGTTGGCGCGGATCTTCTCCGACAGGCGGTAGGTGATCTCGGTCAGCTCGTCGATCTGCCCGGAAATATCGCGCTCCATCTCCGAATAGAGCAGGACCTGCCTCGGATCGTAGGCGAAAAGGCAGAAGCCCTCGCGCTCCTCCACCGTATCCCGGATCAGGGCGAACTGGTCCTGCCGCAGCCGCTGGCTCTCGTCCACCAGCACGATATCCGCCTCCAGGAGCTCGCTCCTCCCGACCCGGCTGACCGGACGGATATCCCAGCCCCTCTCCTTGAGCCAGAGATGGGCCTCCGTCAGCTGCCCGCAGTGGACGATGATCACCCGGCTCCTTGCGGCCAGGTCCCTGGCCATGTCGTACATCATGAGGGTCTTGCCGGTGCCCGGGCTGCCCTTGAGTCCCAGAAAGAGGGGCCTGTCATCTCGCTCCGCGAGGAGCTTCATGATCTGGTTCTTGTAAGTCTCCTGCTGCTGCGTGAGGAAATACATCCCCTCCACGAACTTCCGCGGCGTCGCGATGGGTGAAATCAGGTAATCCTCAGCCGCGAAAAGGTCCTCGATCTTCTCATCAAGCCACCCCTCCGCATCCGCGAGGGCGGCCTGCAGCTCGGCTATGGAGCTTGTGCACAGCTCGTCCGCCTCGTTCAGTCGGTAGACCTTCCGGTCGGAGGATACGTAGGTGAAGGAGTCGACGTTTTTTGTGATATGCCCAAGGTAATAGCGGTTCTGGACCAGCTGATGGCGGATCCGGGCTTCACCGGTCATCTCGCTCTTCAGCTCGACGTTCAGGATCCGCGACCTGTCAGCCTTTATTTTCAGCAGGTCGAACTCCTTGCCGATATGGTCGATGTTGAAGGAGAAAAAGAAACCGCCGAAGGCCTCATAGGGCAGGCGGACCGCCCGCAGGTCCTCCACGAGGGCGTGGAGGGAGGCCTGCTCGTTCTCGCGGACTCCCTTCAGGTATTTTTCCCGGGTCAGGATCCGGGCGTAGTCGGCGAAGGTGTCCACCGGACCGACCTGGCAGAGGAGGTAGAGATTGATGGCTTTCATATGGCTCCGGCTCCTATATTCTTGCAAAGGTTGGCATAGCCATGTTACCGACTATTTCGCCTGAGTAAATAAAGCTACCGCTCACCCCCAGGTTCCTATATCCTTCCGACCCTGGTCTGCATGAGTATAGTTCTTCATAATCTCTGAAAACCTGTCGATAATACTGCCGTAATGCGTGACCTGCTTCGCGTTTAGACTTCCGGAGTCCTTCAACTCATCAAAACGAGCTGTGAGGCGTCGATAATCATCCTGGGCATTATCCTTGTAATTGTTGGAAGCATCCATTTCCAGCTCAAGGATGAGAGCCTCCAAGTCTTTGTTTTTCTTCATGAAGCCGAACATCGTATATCCTCATCTTTCACCATTCAGGAAGGAGAAAACCTATATGTTACAACAAAGTGAGCGCTTCTCCCACTGTATTTGCCACCATTCTCCGTTACATCAAAATCCAGTTGAATCGAAAATCCATTTACCAAATCTTCTTCTGTCACAGTGTACGATTCTGATGCCTCTCCAATATCCGGATTGGCATCAATTTCACTGTATAAAACATGACAATTAACTGTGTCACCAACCGATAGTATTTTTGTACGCCCAACCGGGTCTCCATCAATCTCTCTTTTCTTGCTCCATTCATCGCCTATATTTACGTCTTCGTCCATTTTTTCTGTAACAGTCACTCTCATCTGTCGTTTTGATCCATCGACAGCTATTGTTACAGAATCACTTACTCCATTCCTATTTGCCGCTGTAATTTCTGCGCTTCCGCCACCTACAGCTGTCATATTTCCATCTTGATCCACGATTAATACCTTTTCATCACTGGTAGCCCATGTAATCTCGATATTGTCAGCATTATCAGGAACAACTGCAGCAGAAGCCTGGACGCTTTCGCCAAGAATCATACTGTCCTTAGCGCCTTCAATATTTACTTTCTCAACTTCGACTACCGGCTCAAGGACAGTAACCTTTATTTTTTCAGAAGTAACCTCTCTACCTTTTGATTGTAAATATACACTTGTCTTTCCCGGGCCAACTGCATTTATTACATAACCCAGAGTTGTATCAGACATTTGCTCTCTGAATGATATGGTTGCCACATTTGTGTCTTCACTTACCATAATAATATCATCAGGGGAAATCTTACCTTCAAAATCACCGGCTACTGTAGCCTGACCATCCGTCACCTCTTCCCCAACTGTCAAAGATAGGTCACCTGTTGATAAAGAAATATTCGTGATTGTTACGCCTGTATTAGATGTAATAGGCATACTTCTTGTTTGGGAAACACTGTTGTTTTCCGATTCAATAATACTAAATGCATCACTACTCTCCGATTCGTTTATACCAGATACATCACTACTGTCCGATTCTGTACTTCCGAAAAATCCTATGATTAGTACAGCTACCCATAATGCCACAAGTAAACCGTATTTTACAGTTGGTTTCATTTTTGTATTCCGCAACAGCAGAATGGTCAACGGAATTGGAAAAAAACAAATCCAACCCAGAACCCACAACCATGTCTTTCTCTTTTTAGGCTTTTCGGCTATATATTCTGGTTCTATCCGGGCAGGCTTCTGCTCTTTGCTTTGAGATTTCTTCTTTCCGCTACTCTCTGAAACATATGAGAGACCTGTGCCAGGAGCAGATAAAGTAGTCCTTGTTCCTCCACCTGCTTTCTTAGTAAATCGCGCACCCTTTGTTCCCACGCTATAGCCTATGCCAGATTTGCTGATGTTAATTTTAGTTCCACGACCAATTTTAATACTTTTTCTCAATCTCAGGCCCATGATCCTCTCCTCCATTGGTAGTCTTATTTGAGTCATTCATTTTTTCGATTTCATTCATGTATCCGGCAGTTATTATACCTGCAGGTAGTGCAACAATAGCAATGCCAAAGATCGATGAAATCATTGTGATAATTCTCCCAAGTGTCGAAACAGGATAAATATCACCATATCCTACAGTTGTCAATGAAACAGTTGCCCAATATATTGCATCAAAAAAAGTACTGAATGAATCTGGCTCAACATTAAAAATAACAAGTGCTGAAACCATTATATATCCACCTGCCAACGCACAAACGGCCACTAAAGACTCTTTGGATGATTGCAGTACATTGCCGATAATTTCAAAGCTTTTTGAATACCGCATCGCTTTAAAAACCCGGATGACCCTCATGGCACGTATCATTCTTAAAACCCTAAGGATTTTAAATCCACTATTTAGAATGCTTAGCGAAGGCAAAATAGAGACAAGGTCCACCACAGCCATAGCTGAAAATGGGTAGCGCAAAAAAGAAATAAACGACCTGTCTGCAAACTTATAATCTGCCGTTAACCATCTCAGACAATAATCAACGATAAAAATGCCTGCTGTAACCTTATCTAGTGCGTGAAAAAAACTGTTTTCCGCTTTAAACGCAAGAGGAATAAGACTAAGGACAATAATGATAATCATAGAGTAATCATAAACTGAACTAATAATATCATTTCCCTCAGACTTTTCGATTATCTCATATATTCTTTTCCTTTTCATAATGTCCGCACTTTCCTAATAAGCTTGTCCTACTTTTTCTCGTCGACTGAAATGCTCTTCTCAATGTATATCATATCATTAAACGCATTACTTGTAGCCTTAAAGATTCAATATGCACTTTTTTCGTAAATCACCCACAGTGTGATACACTTGCAAAAGAAATCAAAGTACCCTTTTTCCAAAATATATGCGTCGACGATAGATTATGTAAAGCTAACTAGCTGAAGCATACATCTTTTTCTCCTTTATCCTTGCTTCCTGCAATCTTCTAAACGTATAATAGGAACGGAAACGACTTCTTTGTAATGACATCCTTTATCAAGTCACAACACACTAGGAGGATCATTATGTCCGGCACTCTTGATTTTGAAAACTTTTATTCCCACGAAACAAACGCCTATTCACTTCCGGGCTTTGAGCCGCAGATCGTAGACCAGGCTTACCTGGACGCGCTGGGCGTGGATGTGAAGCCGTCCGAGGCCACTCTGAACGGGCTGATCAGCGGCTCCAGGATCTTCATGACGCGGATGGAAAACAAGACCGTCATTCCCGTCCAGCATCTGGTCCTCGAGGAGGTAGACCCGGACAAGGTGGAGACCGAGATTCACAACTATACCGGCCGCTGCCCCACCCTGACCTTCGAGATCAATCCGGTCAAGGGCTGCAACGTCGGCTGCCAGTACTGCCTGGTCACGGACGGCGTCCACGAGCAGCAGCTCGTCGCCTACAGCAACTACCATCTCTACGTCCGCAAGCTCCTCAAAGAGATGAACGGAACCCCCGAGACGCCGCCCACCATCGAGGACGTGAAGGAGAGGAACCGCCTGCTCCAGGAGCTGGCCAGGGCCATCGTCGATGAGCCCGGCCGCAAGAAGGAGATCGAGCGCCAGATCACGGAGATCAGCCGCGGCAAGAACTGGAACCACTATTACTACTACTCTCCCAAGACCGAGGCCTTCCAGGAGCCCACGCTGAGGACAGGCATCGCCCATAAGATCCTCAGGGAATTCATCCGCCATTTCGAGGAGTATCCGGACTCCAACGCCCGCCTCTTCATCGCCTCCAAGGCCGGAGTCCGCCATCTCATGTGCGAGTACGAGGGCGAGACCATCCTCGACCTCTTCAAACAGCTCAAGGACCGCATGCAGTTCAACA
>CACXEL010000100.1 GCA_902766655.1 uncultured Lachnospiraceae bacterium
CCGTTCAGCATACGGACGCCGCCGAAGCCGTAGACCACGCACTGCCATACGCCGCCGAAGGCCGCCGCATGGATACCGGCGTTGGAAGTGGTCATGACCGGGCCGAGGTCGATGACGGCTGCCTTGCGGAAGAGGTCGTAGGCCATCTCGTCGTCACCCATATCGGCCGCCTGGACGGCGTGGGTGGAAAGTGACAGGGAGCTGTCATGGAGCGTGCGCTCCACGTAGTAATCCCAGGTAGCCTTTTTGACCTCGGGGCTGAAGCGGTCCTCCATGAGGTAGAAGAGGACCAGGCAGTCAGCCTGCTTGCAGACCTGGATGTGCTGGATCTGGTCCAGGGAATAGTCCTTCATGATGCCGCCTACGAAATCCTGGGCCTTGTACTTGGAGAGGTCAATGTATTCCGCCTGCATGAAGCGGTCGTCCATAGGCAGGATGCCCTCGTCCGTGGGCTGCGGCAGGAACATGTTGAGCGTGCGGTCCTGCCAGATCATATAGTGGCCGGCTATATCCAGCTTCCTGTCGAGGCGCTCGTAGATATCGGGCTTCTCTATCTTCAGCATGTCCGCGTATTCAATGGCCTTGCGCATATTCCAGTCGGCCATGTAGTTGGTGAAGGCATTGTCGTTGACATGCTCGTGGTACTCGTCCGGGCCGACCACGTCGTAGATGTGGTAGAGGCCGTCCTCCTTCTTCTCGACCCTGGAGGCCCAGAAGATGGCGGTGTCCATGATGAGCTCGTAGCCGCACCTGTCCATGAAGTCCTCATCGCCTGTGATGATGCCGTACTGCCAGACGCCGAAGGCCACGTCGGCGGAGATATGCTGCTCGATGATGCCGGACCAGACCTTGATGGGAAGACCGGTGATGATGTCGGTCCCGGAGTAGAGCGGGCAGGTCTCGCCGTCATCCAGCCAGGCGCTCTCCCAGGGGAACATGGCGCCGCTGTAGCCGTTCTCGGCGGCCTTCTTGTGGGCGCCGGGCAGGGAGAGATAGCGGTACTCCTCCAGCTTTCTGGCCGCCTCGGGATCCGTGAACATGTAGTAGGGAAGGAGGAAGATCTCGGTATCCCAGAAGCAGTGGCCCTTGTAGCCTTCGCCGGAGAGCCCCTTGGCGCCGATGTTCATGCGGTTATCGTGACGCGGCACGAAGAGGCGCATATGGTACTGGGCGAAGCGGAGGGAGAAAAGGTCGAAGGCCGCGCGCGCGTCGCCTTCGATGAAGATGGGAGCCTTATCCCAGACCTCCTTCTGCCACTCTTCGGCGGACTCGTCGGCAAGGTCGGCGTAGCCGATGGCTTCATTTTCCTTGAGGTCCTTCAGGGCCAGCGCCTGGAGCTCCCCGCGGGTGAGCCCTGCGGTGTCAAGGTCCCGGCTGGTAAAGACGTTGGAGTATTTTTCGATGGTGAAGGTGTCGCCGTTCACAAGGTCGGCAAAGTAGTCGGCAAAGATGATGCGGTGCTCGATGTTGACGTCGGTGCGGAGGTCCTCCGGCTCTTCATTCCTCAGGAAACGGTGGACGCTGGTGACCGCCACGTCGATGCCGCTCTGGGTGGTCTCCTCGACGAACTGCATGTACCGCTTCTCGTAGAACCGCTTGTCGGCTTCCTTGAAATGCTGGCTGCCCGTGTTGGTGACCCTGGCGTTGATGCCGGACCTGATCTTCAGGCGGACAGGAGCGCCGACAGACGTCACGGATACGGTGGCGGCGATCGTGTGGAGCCTCTTCAGGGAAACGATTCTTCTGGAGGTGAAGGCGATGGTCTTGCCGCCTTTGGACGTCCAGGTGAAGGCACGGAAGAGTTCGCCCGTCTTAATGTTGAGCTCGCGGGTGTAATTCTCGACAGTGCCCTGATCCAGCGTCAGCCTCTCGCCGTCCACCCACAGCTCGATGGCCGTGACGTCGGCAATGTTGGGCAGCTCGGTGACCTCGTTGTCGGCCGCCTTGTTGAAGGTGCCGTTCACAAGGCAGTCCCTGGTCTCGCCAAGGTACTTCTCCTCCGTTGCTGACCTGAGGCCCATATAGCCGTTGCCGAGAGACATGACCGCCTCGCACTTGCCCAGCTGGGACGAGTCAAATCTGTCCTCCCTGAGGATCCACTCTGCTGCCTTCGAATAATCGATACTCATCCTTCAAACCTCCGTGAATATGGAAATGAGGACACTGCCGGCCCCGCGTTTAAATAAGATTTTAACTTATTTCCCAGCCCCTGCCAATAGCTTTTGTCCCGCCTGCCCATGCAGTTTTTCAGATGCCTTCTTCCCCGGCTTTTCTGCCCGTTCCGCCTGGTTTTTTTCATCTCATACTTTACCCGGGTAAAGCCCAAAGAGTATAATAGAGATGTTGTTTATAACCTCCGCGCAGGAGGTCAGAGGAAAGGAGGCAGGCCTCCGCATAAGGGCGGAGTGCCAAAGGAAAAGACAAATGAAAATTGTATTGGACCATCTCACCAAAAAATACCCGTCCCGCACCAAGGGAGGCGCGGATGTGTACGCGGTAAACGATTTCACCTTTGAAATTCCCGACGGCAAACTGATCGGCCTCCTGGGTCCATCCGGCTGCGGGAAGAGCACCTGCCTGAACCTTATTTGCGGCCTGACCAGGGCCTCCAGCGGCAAGATCATTTTCGGAGAGGACGACGTCACCGACCTTCCGCCCGAGGTGAGAGGGGTCGGCATGGTCTTCCAGAACTATGCCCTCTATCCCCACCTGACCGTCCGCCAGAACATCATGTTCCCCCTCGAGAATTTAAAGGGCAAGGACAAGATGACCAAGGAAGCCATGATGGCCAAGGCCGATGAGGCGGCAGGCCTGGTCCAGATCGGCGAGCTCATGGACCGCAAGCCCAGCGAGCTTTCCGGCGGCCAGCAGCAGCGCGTAGCCATCGCCCGCGCCCTGGTCAAGACGCCCAGGGTCCTTCTTCTGGACGAGCCCCTCTCCAACCTTGACGCCCGCCTCCGTCTCCAGACCCGCGAGGAGATCCGCCGGATCCAGACCGAGACAAAGGTCACCACGATCTTCGTCACCCACGACCAGGAAGAGGCCATGAGCATCTCGGACTACATCTTCGTCATGAAGAGCGGCATCATCCAGCAGATCGGCAAGCCCCAGGACGTCTACGACGACCCGGTCAACCTCTTCGTCGCCAAGTTCCTCGGCACGCCCCAGATCAACGTGTTCGACGGCGAGGTCAGGGGCGGAAAGCTCTATATCGGCGGCGATGCAGTTCTCCCCATGCCCGGTGTCAAGGATCAGCCGGTCCACGTGGGCATCCGGCCCGAGGGCTTCATCCTCGACGAGAATGGCCCGCTCCACTGCGATTTCCGGTCTCTGGAGGTCATGGGACGCGACATCAGTGTTGTCTCCGGCCACAGGAACTCCCAGAACGTGGCCATCCGCTCCATCATCGACGCGGACAACAAGGTGGATACCTCCAAAGCTGTGGTCCGGTTCAGCCTCAAGCCTCACAAGGTCTTCATTTTCAACAAGGAGACCGAAGAGAGAATCCGCGTGTAAAGGAGGCGGCCTATGGATTACAAGACCAATAAGGCGTGGCTCTACCTGCTGCCGGCGATCGCCTTCCTCGCCGTCTTCATGGTATACCCGCTGATCGACGTTTTCATCTACTCCTTCGAGGAGGGTTACAATTCGGCATCGCAGACCAGCTTCGGCATCGGCGCCTACAATTACTCCTACGTGCTCCACGACCCTTACTTCATGCAGGCGCTCAAGAACACCTTCCTGCTGGTCATCATCACCGTGCCGCTCTCTACGGCGCTGGCGCTGCTGATCTCCCTGGCCCTGTCCTCCATCACGAAGCTCAAGGAGCTCTTCCAGACCGTATATTTCCTGCCCTACGTCACCAACAC
>CACXEL010000101.1 GCA_902766655.1 uncultured Lachnospiraceae bacterium
CCCGAGGGAGGAGCAGCCGGGGGATCTGCAGCTGACTCATGCCTCCAGCCCGTCAATATACTCCGTGAGCTTCTGCGCGAACCGCCCGATGTGGAGCCCGTCGATGAACCGGTGGTTGACCTCCAGGGAAATGCCCAGTGAAATGCGTTCATTTTCCCGGATAAATTTGCCCCAGGCTATCCTCGGAATACTGTCCGCCAGAGCCTCCGGTGTGGACATATCGCGCTCGTTGGTAAGGGCAGTCAGGTCGATCCAGGGGAGGCAGGTGAAGTAGATCAGGGTATCCCCTTCCTTTTCTTCGTCTATGAAACCTTCCTGTTCGCGGCTGAGCCTTGTGGCCTCCCGGCAGAAGGCATCTATCTCAGCAATGTTGTCCATGGTCACTATGTGGAACTGCTCTGCCCCAGGCTTCAGGTCCGTGAAGCTGGGATCACGCCTGTCCAGCAGGACCGGACTTCCCTCACGCATGGTGATACGGAAGGCGCTTACGTCGTTCACTGCCTGGGTGCATGCCCAGATGAGGCCCTGATAAAAGGACAGGCCATGGGCCTTCACGTAACGGTACAGGTTCGTCACGTCCTGGCGGAAGGTGACCATATAGAAGGGATTGGATATCCGGGAATAATACTCGTAGATACCTCTGCGCTCCCAGCTTTCAATCGGAATCGTCCGCATCTCTTCTCCTCAATGCCATACTCGATAAGATCACTGAATATACTCACATTATAATCCATCAAAGGTTATTATTCCATACCTTCCTCCTATCTCAGAATGATGACTGCCCGGATAAGAGCAAAATCCTTCTTCTCATTCAATGCCGACCATATTCCAAAGTGTCCGACTCCGCAGGATTCCATGAAAAAGGAGCCTGCCCTCTGAAGGGCAGACTCCTTATAGCTCATACAGGTGCGGTTTTCATTATCCGGAGCCTCAGGCCTTCTTCTTCCCGAAGTTCTCGCTGAAGACGGTCTTGTCGATGGCGAAAATGATGACCATGGACACACCGCCGGTGACCACCGTCGTCACGATGTTGCGGATGCCGTCAGGAACGCTGAACGCGGCCGTGACAGGATTCCAGATGCAGGTGAAGAGGTTCATGACCAGGAAGACAGCCACGGTTCCCAGGAAGTGGTACCCGAGCTGCGGCAGGACCGGACCCTTGCTCCGGAAGGTGATGTTGCGCTGGAGCGGGAAGTTGATGCACTCACCGATGAAGATGGATGAGAGGTTGGCCAGGGTGAAGGCCAGACCGCCGTCGGCCAGGCTGTTTCCGATGATGGCCAGGGTCAGCGGTACGCCCAGGACCTGGACATTGATGCCCGGCCACGTCCAGGCGACGTCACCCACGAGGCCGCGGAAGAGGGCCGGCAGGAAGGTCAGGAGCCCCCACTTGAGGAAAGTGACCACATAGCTGAAGATGAGGAAGAGGCCGCCTTCCCGGATCCACTGGGCAAGCTTCGGGTGTTTCTCAGCAAAACTGCTCATGTATTACTCCTCCGTTTCATGTAATCTGAATCCCTGTTGGGGCATTATTTCATATTCTTCGCCTTTTTCTGGACCTTGCTCTGACGGAAGAAGCCGGCAATGATGCCGCCCATTCCCTTGAAGAAGGCTATGGCGTGGCCGTTGATGATGGTCACGATGGACTCGCACATCTCCTGGCTGACCATGCCGCCCGCCATCTTGCCGATCGCGCGGAAGGGCATGTTGGTGATGAAGATGATGTTGAGGTCCGGCTTGCCCTTGGCCATGCTCTTGTTCAGCATGCCCTGGAGGACCTTGCCCACCAGTCTGGCCTTCAGGCTCTTCGCGTAATAGAGCTGGGCTATGGCGTCGTTCATTCTGAGGTTGCCTGTCCAGCTGCCGTCCGGAATCACATGGCCCAGGAGCTTAGTGAACTCCTCATCGGAGACCTTGGCAATACTGCAGTCGCGGTAGCTCGGAAGCTCATCGAGCCCAAAGGGAAGCGGGGCGTCCGTGCCCTGGACGGTGATTTCGCCGCAGAGCTTGATGTCAGAGACAGAAGCGCCGACCATGATATCGTAAACGCCGCCGTCGATCTCGAACTTGTTCGTCTCAGTGTTGAAATAACGGAAGGCCTTGTCATCGAGAAGGATCGTGACCTTCTTGCTCTCACCGGCTTTCAGGAAGACCTTGGCGAAGCCCTTGAGCTCCTTCCTGGGCCTGTAGACAGACGGATTCTTCGGGGAAACGTAGACCTGCGCGACTTCCTTGCCATCGCGGTCACCCGTGTTGGTCAGAACAAAGCTGACAGCCTTGTCTGTGACCGACAGGTTGCTGTAGGCGAAGGTGGTATAGGAAAGACCGAAGCCGAAGGGGAAGAGGACAGGCTTCTTTGCGGTCTCGAAATACCTGTAGCCGACGTAGAGACCTTCGCGGTACTCAACGCTGCGCTGTTTGGCCGGGAAGTAAGGCGCGCTGGGAACGTCATCGTAAGAGATTGCGTAGGTCTCGGACAGCTTGCCAGAGGGGTTGATCTGGCCCATGATGACCTTGAGGACAGCCGCCGCGCCGGCCTGACCGCAGAGATAGCCGTGGACCATGGCCTTGCAGGAGTTGAGCCAGGGCATCTCGACAGCGGAGCCCGCGGACATGACGACCACGATGTTCCTGTTGACGGCAGAGACAGCCTTGAGGAGCTCGACCTGGCTGGCCGGGAGCTTCATGTTCTGGCGGTCGAGACCTTCGGACTCGGAGATCTCGTCGAGTCCGATATAGAGGAGGACAACGTCCGCCTTCTTAGCCAGCTCGACAGCCGCTGCCTGCATGGCCGGATCGCCCTTGCCGACGCGGGGATACCCTTTCTCGAAGCCGACGACCTGGAGTGGGAAATCGCCGATCACGCCCATGGTTGAGTCGAGTTTGGTCGGATTGACGACGGAGGAGCCGGCTCCCTGGTAGCGAGGGGTCTCGGC
>CACXEL010000102.1 GCA_902766655.1 uncultured Lachnospiraceae bacterium
AAGCGCCAGACGCCGTTCAGGGAGACCCTGAAGGAGGATTCTCCAGACATGGCCTCCGCCATCGTCGCGCCGGCAATGTGGTCCGAGTGGGCCGGCAAAGCATTGATCTTAAATCGTTCGGGGTCTCTGACCAGAGCATAATCAAATTGGTTCATCGTAGGTTCTCCTCTGTGAAGCCCTGTGGGCTTTTCCTTCCCTTCTATGATAACGCAAAGACGGATGAGTGGACAATACGCAATTTCGTTTTTGCGCCGCCCGCCTGGAGCCGGGCAGATTCCTCCTCCCCCTTGACTTTTCGTCTTCCGGCTGAGATGATAGGCCTTGGAAAATGAACGCATCCAAGGAGAACTCCCCATGACAGAACGAGACATGCTGGCCGGCCGCCTGAGAGACCTGTCCGGCAGGGCCTACAGAAACGACTACCTGACCCACACCGGCTTTCTGGGCGTGTCCGAACAGGCGGATTTTCACGAAATCCTCTCCGCCCAGGGTGTCCCTTCCTCCGTCCACCGGCTGAACGGCGCCCCCTACGTCCTCTGGGGCGGCTGGGAGGAGGCCGAGAGGCGCGCCGTTGTCTTTCTCCCCTCCTACCTGGATGAGACCTCCTTCATCGAAGGCGAGCTCTCCTCTCCCCAGGTGGTGGCCTGCCTGTCCTGCGTGCCGCTGGACAGCCGGTTCGCCGACGATCTGACCCACCGGGACTTTTTGGGGGCGCTTATGAACCTGGGCATCGAGCGGGACCAGATCGGCGACATTCTGGTGGACAGGGCGGAAAGCCGGGCGGTCATCTTTGTTCTGGCAGACCTGGCGGAGACCGTCGCTTCCGACCTGACCCGGGTGAAGCACACCTCCGTGACCTGCCGCCTCATCCCGCCGGGCGAATGCGCCATCCGGCCGGACTTCGAGCTCAGGGAGGGGAGCGTGGCCTCGGAGCGGGTGGATGCGGTCATTTCCCTGGTCTTCAGACTGGCCAGGGGCAAGACGCAGGCCTATATAGACGCCGAGCGGGTATTCGTCGACGGGCGGACCGTCGCCAGTGCCGGCCAGATATTGAAGCCCGGCGCCCGCGTCTCGGTCCGGGGCCTCGGCAAATTCATCTATGAAGGCTGCGTAGCCGAGACAAAAAAAGGCAGACTCTTCGTGAGAGTCCGGGTATACAAATGATGACCGGCAGGAGCGGCACACTTCAAGGCTGCGGCCTGACATTTCAGGACGCCGGGGCCACGGCTCCGGAGGATGCCCTCCCACCCTGCAGCGACTGCCGGACACTTCAGCAGTAAAGGGAAAAAATGACGCCTCCTCGGCAGTCTGTCAAAGCCGTCGGCAGATCCATTTTGTCAACCGAAAAAGAGCCCGGACCTTGCGGTCCGGGCTCTGCCCATTTTCAGGATATGACTCAGCCGACAGTCACGTTCTCGTAGTCGTCGGAGTTGGTCAGCAGGAAGACGACGACGTCCGGATAGCCGGCGTCGGCGATGGCCTTCTTGTCGAACTCGACCAGCTTCTGGCCGGCCTTGACCTGCTCGCCTTCCTTGACGAAGGGCTTGAAGCCCTTGCCGCCCATCTTGACGGTGTCGACGCCGATGTGGATCAGGATTTCCATATCGCCTGCGGCGGAGATGCCGATGGCGTGGCCTGTCTCAGCGACTGTGGAGATCTCGCCGTCGCAGGGAGCGATCACGATGCCTTCAGCGGGCTCGATGCCGCAGCCGGCGCCGAGGGCGCCACCCGCGAACATGGGATCCGGAAGATCTTCCTGAGCGACGAAGACGCCCTTGCAGGGAGCCTTAAGCTCGCCGGCTTCACACTTGATGACGACCGGGTTGTTATTTTCCACCGGAGCGGCCGGGGCAGCGGGAGCAGCGGCCTTCTTGGGAGCCTCTTCATCCTCTTTCCAGATGAACCATGTGATAGCGAATGCGATACCACCGGAGATGAGGAGGATCAGGATGTACCAGCCCATGCCGTCCTTGATGGCCAGCAGGCCCGGGATACCGGTAACGCCGTAGGTGACGGCGCCGATGCCGGAGAGGGAAGCTACCAGAGAACCGCAGGCGCCACCGATCATACCGGCGATGAAGGGCTTCATGTAGCGGAAGTTGATACCGAAGATAGCCGGCTCTGTGATACCAAGGGAGGCAGACAGAGAGGACGGAAGAGCGACAGCCTTGGTCCTGGCGTTCTTGGCCTTAAGGCCGACAGCAAGGCAGGCGCCGAACTGGGCGAAGTTGGCGGCGGAGGCGATGGGCATCCAGATGTTCTTGCCCATCTCACCGGAAAGCATACCGGCCTCGATGACGTTGTACATATGGTGGAGACCCATGACAACGGTGAAGGGATAGATGGCGCCCATGATCATAGCGCCGATTCCGAAGAAGGAGCTGACCAGGATAGTTGCGCCGGCAAGGACCCAGGTCTCCAGAGTGGAGAAGATGGGGCCGATGATGGTGAATGTCAGGAAAACAGTGGCGAGAACAGAGCAGATCGGGGTGATGAAGAGGTCGAACATCTCCGGGACATGCTTGTGCAGCCACTTCTCAATGATGGAGAGCAGGTAGACCGCCAAAATGACCGGGATGACGTGGCCCTGATAGCCGACCGCCTTGAAGCTCAGCAGGCCGCCCGGGAGCAGGCTCCAGGTAGCGACTTCTGCCTGCTCGGCAGCGCTCATGGAACCGTAGACCCATGCGTTGGTCAGGCCGGAGTGGATCATGGCAAGACCGATGACAGCGCCCAGGAAGATGTTGGCGCCGAAAACGCGGGCAGAGGAGATGGCGACGAGGACCGGCAGGTAAGCGAAAGCTGTGTTGGAAACGAGGTCAAGGAAGAGGTACCAGGATGTGTCGGCGAATCCGGGAATCGCTTTACCAAGGGCTTCGACAAGACCCATCATAAGACCTGCGGCAACGATGGCCGGCAGGATCGGGACGAACACGTCGCCAGGCGTCTTCAGAAGTCTCTTCCACAGAGGCATCTGGGCGGCAGCGGCGGCCTTGGCTTCTTCCTTGGAAGCGGCGGAGACGCCGGTGACGGCCAGGAACTCGTCATAGACCTTATTGACGGTACCGGTGCCGATGATGAGCTGCAGCTGACCGTTGGACTCGAACATACCCTTGACGCCTTCTACCTCCTCAAGGGCTGCCTTGTCGATCTTGCTGTTGTCCACGATAACAAGACGAAGTCTTGTCGCGCAGTGGGCTGCGCTGGCTACGTTCTCGCCGCCGCCGATGAGGCGCGCGATCTCTTCAGCGCATTTTCTGTAATCAAGAGCCATGATTTTTCCTCCCTCTGAAACTAGTTTTACAAAAGGTTGCTTTCCACCCTCAGAGCCCTGAGGGCGGGTCTACGGGTTACATATATATGGTTACTAGTCAGCACCCCCGGGTCCGGGATATGAAGCCTCCCGCTGTCAGCAGCCGGAGACACTCC
>CACXEL010000103.1 GCA_902766655.1 uncultured Lachnospiraceae bacterium
ACCGAGCTCGAGGGCAAGATCGACGGTGTGAGCAATTATTGCATCGCCGTGCGGGAGAAGGGAGACGGCATCATTTTCCTGCGGAAGATCGTGCGCGGCGGGGCCGACAAGAGCTACGGCGTCCAGGTGGCGCGGCTGGCCGGTGTCCCCGAGGCGGTCCTGGCCAGGGCCAACCAGCTCCTGAACGAGCTGTCCGACGCGGATATCACTTCGGCCATCGAGTCCGTGGCCGGTCCCTCGCCCAAGGTGAAAGCGAAATCTGTCCACTATGACGAGGTGGATCTGGCCCAGATGTCCCTCTTCGCGACCGTCAAGGATGAGGACGTGCTCAAGGAGCTGGAGGAGATCGACATCCAGAATCTGACGCCCATCGAGGCCATGAACGAGCTCTACCGGCTTCAGAACAGGCTGAAGAACCGGTGGAAGGGCTGAAGAACAGACAATTATATCCCGCCACGCGGCTGTATTTGTCCTCCTGTCCCAGATGAACGGGAGACCATGCTGACGGATCCTGTATGAGAGGGCCGCGGCGGTCATGGCTGCGGCGGGAGAGAAGATATGTGACCCTCTGAAGCAGGAGTCGTGCGAACTGTTATGAGTGAAATACATGTTTTAGACCAGACGACAATCGACAAGATCGCCGCAGGCGAGGTCGTGGAGCGGCCGGCGTCCGTCGTGAAGGAGCTGACGGAGAATGCCATCGACGCGGGGGCGGACCGCATTTCCATCGATATCAGGGATGGCGGGATCCGCATGATCCGGATCACGGACAACGGCGGGGGCATTCCGGAGGACCAGGTGCGGAAGGCCTTTCTTCGCCACGCGACCAGCAAGATCACGGCTGTCGAGGACCTGCTGACGCTGCGGTCCCTGGGCTTCAGAGGTGAGGCCCTCTCCAGCATCGCGGCGGTGAGCCGGGTGGAGCTGATCACCAAGGAGGCGGATTCACTCACGGCCACCCGCTACTGCATTGAAGGCGGCCGGGAGCGGCTCATGGAGGAAATCGGCGCGCCGGACGGGACGACCATAGTGGTCCGGGACCTCTTCTACAACACGCCTGCCCGGGCCAAGTTCCTCAAGACGGCCATGACGGAGGCTGCCCGCGTCGGCGCTTTCGTGGAGCAGCTGGCGCTGGCCAACCCGGAGATCGGGTTTCATTTTATTGTGAACGGCCAGACCCGGCTCATGACGACCGGGAGCGGGAGCCTCAAGGACGCGATTTACAACATATACGGGCGGGATGTCTCTGCCGAGCTGGTGGCCATTGACCACGAGGAGAACGGCATATACCTGGGCGGTTTCATCGCACGGCCGGCGGTCTCCCGCGGCAACCGGAACTTTGAGAATTATTACGTGAACGGGCGCTATGTGAAGAGCCGTGTGGTATCCATCGGAATCGAGGAGGGCTACGGGACCCATCTCATGCAGCACCAGTATCCCTTCACCTGCCTCAGAATAGACATGCCGGGCACCGGTGTGGACGTCAACGTCCATCCGACCAAGATGGAGGTCCGCTTCTCCGACGAGAAGGCTGTCATGAACGCCGTCTCCCACGCAGTCAGCCAGGCCCTCGCGAGGGAGGAGATGATCCTGAAGGCCTCCCTGAATCCCCCGGAAAAGCCGGCGCGGCCGGAGAAGGCCCCTGAGAAGTACGCCTCCCCCGAGCTTTTCGAGCGCGGCGCCCGGGAGCGGGACAAGATGCCTGCCTCCTCGGAAAATGAAACCCGTCCGGAGCCCGGTCGCACCGGCAGGAATGCCGACAGCTTCGCCCCGGAGGGCAGGCCCACAAGCGGCGGGACCGACAGCAGCATGATCGGCCGTTCCAGTCAGGGAATCGCTTTTCCGACCCGGTCCACGGGAGGCTCCGGCAGCGGTCCGTCCGGCACAGACGGGCAGCCCTTCATGTATTCAGCCCGGACTCCAGGCAGCGTGTCGCTCAGGGAACAGATGGCCATCAACTACGCAAAGCGGCTGGAGCGGATGGCTTCTTCCGAAAGCGTGGAGACGGATCGCACTTCCTCAGATGAGGCTGTGCCCCCTGATCCCGGCCCCGATTCCGGCACAAGTCCCGTAGCTGCCAAAGAGCGGGAAGCTGCGGAAGGCACGGCCGACGGCGGCGATCTTTCCGCCTGCGGAAAGCCTTCTCTCAAGCAGATGAGCTTCCTCCCCGAATTCCTGGCTCCGGAGGCAGCTCCGCTCAGGCGGATCATCGGCTGTGCCTTCGACACCTACTGGATCTGCGAGTACGGCGACAAGCTCTTTATGATTGACCAGCACGCCGCCCACGAGAAGGTCCTCTTCACCCGCTTCATGAAAATGTACGAGCAGAACACCCTGACCAGCCAGATGGTCTCGCCGCCTGTCGTCATTTCCCTCAGCATGGAGGAGCAGGCCCTGCTTGAGAACTATATGGAGGCCTTTCGCAGGGTGGGCTTTGAGATCGAGTCCTTCGGCGGCCGGGATTACAAGATCAGTGCAGTTCCCTATACGCTCAGCGCGATGGGGGCCAGGGACCTCTTTCTGGAGCTTTTGGGGAACCTGGAGGTCAGCGACCGGTTCGAGGATCTGGACCGCTACATCCTCAAGGTGGCGACCGAGGCCTGCAAGGCGGCGGTCAAGGGCGGTGACCGGCTTTCTCTCAGGGAGGCCGAGGCGCTGATTGACGAGCTCTTCGCCTGCGGGGATCCATACCATTGTCCCCACGGGCGGCCGACCATCATTTCCTTCACCAGGACAGACCTGGAGAAGAAGTTCAGAAGAATTGTATGAGGCAGCGCGATGAGTGATTTGAAAGACCGTAAGCCCCTGATCGTCATAGCCGGCCCGACGGCATCGGGAAAGAGCGATATGGCTGTGGAGAT
>CACXEL010000104.1 GCA_902766655.1 uncultured Lachnospiraceae bacterium
AGCCACCTTTTCCTCGATGAACTTGTCCGCAAGTTCCTTAGTAGTAATGCGTTCCATTGATTCGGGTCTGATGTTTTCACTAGCTTCGTAAAAATCGCTCCTGACGTTTGCCATAAATTCCTCCTATGAAAGCAGTTCGCCGTGATGGAAGTATTATATCAATATTGAAGTCCTAATTCCATCGTGCGTTTTTTACAAAGATAAATGCAAACATGCCGAATTCTTCTACTTCCGCCCCTCCGCAAAGCCCTCCGACCGATCCTTGAACACCTTTTTCAATTCTGAGGATCATGATAACATTCACCTCTCCAAAGCCTCTCTATATGCCGTATCCGTCGTCAGACAGGAACCTTTGTAACAGCCGGGCGCCTGGTATGAATGTCTAAAAGCTGCATGGCAAACTCGTTTGACAGACAGGTTTCAATCATTGTTCTCATCTGGGCCATGTGTGCAGCGCCTCTGGCCGACCACGGCGATTGGTGCTTTGATCCTGAGTCCGGGGTGTGCTGAACACTTACGGACATTTTTACAATAAACAGCGGCCTGCACGCTGCAGACCGCTCATGGAAATATCTTTCATGACTGTTTCTTTTTGCTCTTCCTGGCCTTTTCCTGCTTCACGATAAAGATCATGGATGAGAAGGGAGGAAGCTCTGCCCTGATATAATTTCTCTTAGGGGCATCTTTAGTTTTCTTAGCATCCGCTGCCTTCTCAGCCACCGCGGCAGCCTGGGCAGCCTTCCTGGCCTCCTCAGAGCCCCTCTCGTCCACCGTGCCTTCCACGGTATCGCCGCCATACCGATTCCAGTCGGTATCGAGGACGAGCTCCGCCTTCTCTCCTTCCTCCAGGTCGTAGCTGAAGACCCGGGGCTCACAGGAGAAGTTCATGATGGCGGCCAGGCTCTCCTTCTTGTCCTTGCCGTAGCGCTGGATGCCGAAAACGTTGGATCCCTTGTCGCTCATGGTGATCCAGCGGAAGCCGGTGGGGTCGTAATCCTTCTCGTAGAGGGCCGGATGGTCCAGGTAGAGGGCGTTCAGAGCCTTCATATACTCGCTGAAGGAGTCGTGGGTCGGGTACCTCAGCAGGAAATAATCCGGCTCCTTCTCCTCGTCCCACTCCCGGAACATGCCGATCTCGCTGCCCATGAAATTGAGCTTCTTGCCCGGATGGAAAAGCATGTAAGCGTAGAGGGTCTTGGCCTGGGCGAACTTCTCCTCATAAGTCCCATAGATCTTGTTGATGATGGTCAGCTTGCCGTGGACCACCTCGTCGTGGGAAAATGGAAGCAGGTGCCGCTCATTGTAGAAATACATCATGGAGAAGGTGAGCTTGCCGGTCTGGCCGATCCGCTCGAAGGACTGCTTTTTCATGTAGTCCAGCGTGTCGTTCATCCAGCCCAGGTCCCACTTGTAGTCGAAGCCGAGGCCGCCGTCCCAGGCGGACCTGGTGCAGCCGGGGAAGGCCGTGGAGTCCTCCGCAATCAGCATGGCGGTGGGATGCTGGACGCGGATGCCGGCGTTCATTTCCCGGAGGAAGCGGACGGCCAGGTCATTGACGCCACGGTTCTCGTCTCCCATCCAGTAAATCAGGCGGCTGATGGCATCCATCCTGAGGCCATCAAAATGGTATTCCTTGAGCCAGTAGTTGGCCGCGGACTTGAGAAATGAAGCCACCTCCCCCTTGTTGTAGAGGAAATTGCAGGTCCCCCACTCGCTCATGGAGACGTCCGAGCTGGGATACTCGTAGAGCTCCCCGCCGTCGTACTCCCGAAGGGCATATCCATCCTTGGCGAAATGTGCCGGCACGAAGTCGATGATGGCGCCGATACCCTCGCCGTGGAGCCGGTCGATCAGCTTCCTCAGCTGTGATGCGGAGCCGTAGCGGGACGTGGGTGCGAAATAGCAGGTGGTCTGGTAGCCCCAGCTCCCGTCGAAGGGATACTCGGCCAGCGGCATGATCTCAACGTGGGTGTAATGGTACTTCTTGACGTAGGCGATCAGGTCGTCCGCGATCTCGTCGTACTCATACCAGCCGTGCTCGTTCTCCTCGTTCCGCTTCCAGCTGCCTATATGCATCTCGAAGATGTTGAGGGGTTTGTCGTAATTAAGGCTCCTCGTCCGCATCCAGTCCCAGTCCTGGAAGGTATACTCCCTGAGGTCCCGGATCACGGAGGCAAAGCCGGGCCGCAGCTCCATGCCGAAGCCATAGGGGTCGCAGTGCTCCACTCGGCCATTCGCCCCGTAAATCACGTACTTGTAAAGCTGTCCCGGCCGGGCATCGGCTGCGTAGACCTCCCAGAAGCCCGGGTGCTCCGGGCAGTACATATCCCACTCCTGCCAACCGTTGAAATCGCCGTAAACGGTGACGCGCTGAGCCTTGGGGGCATAGGTCCTGAAAATGACACCATTTTCCAGTACATGCGCGCCGAAATATTCGTAAGCGTCAAACACATCTCCATGAAGAAAGGCCTGGATATCCATCATATGTCCTCGTTTTCTGTAGTATTTGATTCCTCTGTCAGTATATCAAAAACGGAGGTCAATGTCCACCGCGGGGAAGGGAAGCTATAGGATTCTTGTCTCCCTGGCTGGATCAGATCATGACAAATCTTCCTGGCCGAATTCAATACAGCTGCCATGCCTGTCGGAAATATGGTTAACGCAAGCCCCAGTCAGCACATGGTCCGGACTGAAATGATGCATTTTGCCTTCGTCAATAAAAAGAAGCCGCAGCGGATGCTGCGGCTTCCCGAATTGCCTTTTACGAGAAGATTTGTTTCTTATGGCTGAATAACCGGGCAGCGGCGACGGGCTTTCCTTCGATGCGGATCAAGCGGTGGCACCTGGTTAAGCATCTGGATCCGGTCGATCCCGGCGATGCACCATATAGCTGTAAATCACACCGCTGCAGCCTGGTTCCTGCCGAAGCCACCCCTCTGATAGATGACCAGGGCGGCCATTACCACGATACCGACCAGGTCGGTCCAGGTCCCGGGGACCATCATGGAGAGACCGGCCGCGATAAAGAGGATCCTGAAGACAGGGTTGATCGGCTTGTAGAGATGACCGTTCATGCCCGCGCCGACGCCGAAGAGGCCGATGAGACAGGTGATGACGAGCTGGATCATGGATACCACGATAGCTCCCGTACCCATATCGCCGAACTCAAGCAGCATGATCGGGTTGAAGCAGAAAATGAAGGGGCAGATAAAGCCCGCGATGGCCAGCTTGGAAGCGTTGAAGGCGGTCTTCATGGGCGGCGCCTTGGCGATGGCGGAGCCGGCATAGGCAGCCAGGGCAACAGGCGGCGTGATATCCGCCACGATGCCGAAGTAGAAAACGAAGAAATGAGCGCAGATCCTGAGGATACCGATCTGGGGGCTGATGAGGATCGGCGCGCAGGTCGCAGCCATGATGCAGTAGGTAGCGGTGGTCGGAACACCCATTCCGAGGACGATGCAGCAGAGCATGGTCAGGAAGAGAGCGATGA
>CACXEL010000105.1 GCA_902766655.1 uncultured Lachnospiraceae bacterium
CTGTCCGGTGTGAGCGCTCTTCTGCAGATCTTCGGCATCAACTGGAGCAAGACCTTCGGTTTTGTGCTGCCTCTGGGTATCTCCTTCTACACCTTCATGGCTGTGGGGTATCTTCTGGATATTTACTGGGCCAGGTACAGGGCGGAAAAGAATTTCTTCAATCTCCTCCTCTTCCTCATCTACTTTCCGCATATTATCCAGGGCCCGATCGCCCGTTATAACAAGCTGGCCCCTCAGTTCGAAGGTTACCACCCTTTTGACTACGACAATTTTACAAAAGGACTCCAGCTCTTCCTCTGGGGCGCCTTTGAAAAGATGGTCGTAGCGGACAGGCTGGCCGTTTTTGCCAACGGTGTGTACGCCAAATGGAGCATGCTTTCGGGTGTTCCCCTCATCCTGGCCATCATCTTCTTCTCCCTGCAGCTGTATCTGGACTTCCAGGGCTGCATGGACATGGGAAGAGGTGCCTCCCAGATCTTTGGCATCGAGCTTGAACTCAACTTCAGCCGCCCCTACTTTTCAAAGAACATGGCGGAGTTCTGGCGCCGCTGGCACATCACGCTGGGCGCCTGGTTCAAGGACTATCTCCTCTACCCGGTATCCATGTCAGGCCTCTGCAAGAGCTTCAACAAGGCGACCAAGGCAAGATGGGGAAGGGAAGTCTCCCGCACCATGGCCACCATCATCCCCACGGCCTGCGTCTGGCTTGTCACCGGTATCTGGCATGGTGCCGCCTCCAGGTATCTCTTCTGGGGCATTTACCACGGCATCATTCTGATCGTGAGCTCCCTCACCGAGCGGAGCGTGGCTGCATTTACCGCAAAGCTGCCCGTGAAGTCCGATTCCTTCAGCTTCGACCTCTTCAGAATGACGAGGACCTTCCTGATTTCCGCCGTGGGCAGGATCTTCTTCGTCTCCTCGGATTTCAAGAGCGCACTCAGGATCATCCGCCGCACCTTCGATATCATCCATCCCTCCCTCTACACACTCTGGGACGGAAGCCTCTATGAATTCGGCCTGGACCGGCCCAACCTCATCCTGGCCTTCCTCCTGATCCTCCTCATCTGGATCGTGGACAACCTGCAGGAGCGGATGGTGATCCGGGATTTCATAGCATCCCAGAACATCGTCTTCCGGTGGATCCTCTACCTGGCGCTCATCGTCGCCCTCGTCGTCTTCGGCATGTACGGAAGGAGCTACAACGCCTCCGCATTCGTGTACGGCCAGTTCTGATTCCGCTCTCTGCCGAAGCCGCCTGACAATCCGCTTCCGGCCTGTGCGGAGCGCATGCCGGTCATCCCGCAGCCTGTGCCAGACAGTCTGCCACACCCTATTGGAGGCTAGAACCGATTATGATACAATCAATCCTGGAAGCGGTCCGCTGCCATGCGGCCGAGACACCGGACAAGCTCTGCATGGGCGACAAGGACAAGCAGGTCAGCTACAGTGAATTCTGGACCATGATCCGAAGAGCCGCCGCCTTCTTCAAGGCAGAAGGCATCGGGGAAGGGGAGATCGTGACCCTGCGCGCCTGCCAGAAGGTCGAGTACGAGATCGCATTTTTCGGCCTCCAGCTGGCCGGCGCCGTCGTGTGTCCCCTGGAGAAGGGCATCAAGGAGGACCGGATCCTGGAGATCATGGACTTCGTCGATGCGACCAGGTGCGTTTCCGAGAGGCGCCTCAAGTCTGACAGGATCACCTGGATCCGCCTGGCCGACGTCTATGAAGCCGCATCCGATTCCACAGCCGAGGCACCCGACTTCCCCCTGCCCTCCCCGGACGCCATGACCGACCTCCTCTTCACCACCGGTACGACCGGCAAGTCCAAGGGCATTGAAGTGACCGCAGCCTGCAACGTCGCCATCGCCCAGAACGTCAACGACAGCGTCTCCCAGACGCCGGAGGAGATAGAGATCATCACGACGCCTGTCAGCCATTCTCTGGCCATCCGGCGCACCTACGGCGGCCTCTACATCGGCAGCTCCCTTGTCTTTGCCGACGGCGTGAAGTTCATAGAGGATTTCTTCACTCTCCTGACCTCCTACAAGGCCACAGCCCTCACCTTCGTCCCCGCCATCCTGGAGCAGGTCCTCCGCTACAGCAGCGACCGCCTGGCCGCCTACAACGGCCAGCTCCACTATATCCAGCTCGGCTCCGCCCCTCTCTCCGAGGAAAATAAAGCCAGACTCAGAAGCCTTCTCCCCGACGTCCGTCTCTACAACACCTACGGCGCCACGGAATCCGGCTGCACCATCATCCTGGAGTTCAGCAAATATACGGACAAGGAGAAGTGCATCGGCCGCACGACGGTCAACACGACTCTCCTCTTTGTGGATGATGAGCGGCGCGAGGTGGAGGCCACGCCTGAACAGCCCGCGACCATGGCTTTCCGGGGCGGAATGAACATGAGACGCTACTACAAGGAGCCAGGCATCACGGCTGAGGTCATGGACGAGCTGGGAACCATCTATACCAACGACGTGGGCTACAGGGGCGCTGATGGCCTCATTTACCTGCTCGGCAGGAAGGGAGACGTCATCAACGTGGGCGGCATCAAAGTCGCGCCTACGGAGGTTGAGGAGGCCGCCATGAAGAATCCCATGCTGGCCGACTGCGCCTGCATACCCATACCCGACGAGATCACGGGTGAGGCCACCAAACTCTTCGTGGTGCCCGCCGATCCCGCCTGCTTCGACGCGAAGCTCCTGCAGAAGGACCTGATGAACCGCCTGGAGGCCCTCAAGGTCCCCAAGGTCTATGAAGTCATTGATGAGATTCCGCGCACATTCAACGGAAAAATCATAAGAAAACAATTAAAGGAAAGGAGATAATCATGAGGGACAAGATCATCGAAATCATCGAGGAAATCGGCGCTGACATCGACGTCACGGATCCCGATCTCAACATCGCGGAGGATATGGAGTCCATCGACATCATTTCCCTGATCGCCGATCTGGAGGATGAATTTGACATCACCATCACCATGAAGGACAAGACAGAAGCCAACTTCAGAAATGTGGATACCCTGGCAGAGATGGTGGAGAGGCTTCTGTAAGACAGCAGCACCACATCAAAAAAAGCGCCCATTCATCACGAATGAGCGCTTTTTCAATATCCGTTATATCGGGATCAACCCTTGTGCATCTGGGCAGCGACCTCAGCAGCGAAGTCTTCCTGCTTCTTCTCGATGCCTTCGCCGGTCTCGAAACGGACATAGCCCTTGATGGCGACCTTGGCGCGATTGGCCTTGGCGACCTGATCGACATACTTCTGAACGGACTGCTTGCCGTCCTCGGCCTTGACATAGACCTGGTCAAGCAGAACGTTCTCAGCCAGCTCCTTGTTGAGGCGGCCCATGACGATGCCGTTGATGACCTTATCCGGAGCATTGGGCTTCTCGTTCTTGGCAGCGGCGAAGAGGATCTCCTTCTCCTTCTCGATGTACTCCTGGTCGACCTCGCTGCGGCTGCAGAACTGCGGCCTCATGGCAGCGCACTGCATGGCAACGTTCTTGGCCATCTCGCAGATGTTGTCGTTGATGACATCGGTAGCCACGTCGACCAGAACGACGATCTTGCCGCCCATGTGGATGTAGGAGGTGATGAAGCCGTTCTCCTCGGTCATGCGGGCGAAACGACGGACCTTGAGGTTCTCGCCGATGGTAGCGATCTCAGAGGTGAGGCGCTCGCGAAGGGTTCCCTCGCCCATAGTGCTGTCAAGCAGAGCCTCAACGTCAGCGGCATCGGTGGCCAGGACCTGGGCAGCGACGTCCTTGACGAAGTTCTGGAACTTTTCATTCTTGGCGACGAAGTCAGTCTCGGAGTTGACCTCGACGGCGACAGCGGTCTTGCCATCCTCGGAGACGAGGGCGTAGCTGATACCTTCAGCGGCGATGCGGTCAGCCTTCTTGGCGGCCTTGACCATGCCGTTCTCCCTGAGGTAGTCGATAGCCTTCTCCATGTTGCCTTCGGTGGCGACGAGCGCCTTCTTGCAGTCCATCATGCCGGCGCCGCTCTTCTCACGCAGCTCCTTGACCATTGCAGCTGTGATAGCCATAAAAATCCTCCAATCTGCCGGTTCACCCGGCATACAAAGCTTTTCTGAAAATGGACCCCCTCGCCCGGCGGGGGGAAATCATACAGAATCCTATGGTCGTCAGCCTTCCATAGGATCCTGAATAAAATCATGCTGTTCGGTGTCCTTAGCCGGTCACTTAAGCCCTGGCAGCGGCCTCAGACTCCTCGTCCGGATAAGCGGTGTAGCCATCGGCGGGAACTTCGTCGGCTTCCATCAGACCCTGGTTGGCCTCGATGACGGCGTCAGCCATCTTGGAGACGATGAGCTTGACGGCACGGATGGCGTCGTCGTTGCCGGGGATGATGTAGGTCAGCTCTTCCGGATCGCAGTTGGTGTCGCAGATACCGATGAGCGGGATGTTAAGGGCATGGGCTTCCTGCACGCAGATGCGCTCCTTCTTCGGGTCGACGATGAAGATAGCGTCCGGGACCTTCTTCATGTCGCGGATACCGTTCAGGTTCTTCTGCAGCTTCTCAAGCTCCTTCTTGAGCTGAAGGACTTCCTTCTTGGGCAGGACTTCGAACGTGCCGTCCTCAGCCATGGCCTCGATTTCCTTCATCCTCTTGATACGGGACTGGATGGTCTTGAAGTTGGTCAGCATGCCGCCGAGCCATCTCTC
>CACXEL010000106.1 GCA_902766655.1 uncultured Lachnospiraceae bacterium
GCGGTTGATGCCGCGGGTCCTGGAGAAGAGGTTCATGACATTCCAGTGGTCCAGGATCTCCTTGCGCCAGGGCTCCAGGTTCCACTCGTCTATGATGCAGGGGCCGAAGCACTTGAAATGCTTGATGTTCATGGTGTCCATGGCGCAGCCGTCGGAGTCGACGCAGACGGCGTAGGCCTTGCGGGGAACGAAGGTGTCGAATCGGCTCATGGTTCATCCTCCTTGGAAGGTTCTCATTTTCAAATGAAAGGGTTTTTAAGGATCACACACCGGAGAAGGCGTTGAAGCCGCCGTCCACCGGCAGGACAACGCCGGTGATGAAGGAGGCCCTTACCGGGTCCAGCAGGAAGCACATGGCTCCGCTCAGCTCCTCCTTCTCGCCGAACCGCTTCATGGGCGTCTGGGCGAGAATGTGGGAGGTCCTGTCTGTCGGCGATCCGTCGGCGTTGAAGAGCAGGTTCATGTTCTGGGTCGTGGCGAAGAAGCCGGGGGCGATGGCGTTGACACGGATGCCGGCGGAGGCGAAATGGACGGCCATCCACTGGGTGAAGTTGCTGATGGCTGCCTTGGCCCCGGAGTAGGCCGGGATCTTGGTCAGCGGCGTGAAGGCGTTCATGGTGGAAATGTTGAGCACGCTGCAGCCCTCGCGGCCGATCATGTCCTGCACGAAGACCTGGGAGGGGAGAAATGAACCCATGAAGTTGAGATTCAGCACGGACTCGAAGCCCTTCTGGTCCAGGTCAAAGAAGCTGACGATGTCTTCATTTTCCAGGTCGCCCGCCTCGTAGTGCTCCTTGGTGGTGTTGGCCTTGCTGTTGTTGCCGCCCGCACCGTTGATCAGGAAATCGCAGGGACCGAGGTCAGCGAGGACCTGGGCGTGGACTTCCTCCAGACTGGATTTGTCGAGAACGTTGCAGCCGTAGGCCCTGGCGATGCCGCCTTCCGCGCGGATCTCCTCCGCGACGGCTTCCGCCTTGGACAGGGTCCTGTTGAGCAGGGCCACGCGGGCGCCCTGGCGGGCCAGCTCCATGGCCAGGGAGCTGCACAGAACTCCGCCGGCACCGGTGACGACTGCGACTTTTCCTTCAAACACGCTCTTCATATTATGTAATCTCCTTGCTGTAAAGGTATGACTTGTTTCACGCTTCTGGAAACAGTATAGTCAATACGCATCCGCAATTCTGGGAAGAAATATTGGAGTTTAGAAGAATATACCGATGAGAATGAGGGACGTACCTTTTTTCTCAAAAATTGATGATTTTTGAGAAAAAAGGTACGTCCCTCATTCTCACCCATTTTCCGGAAAAAAGTTTAAAAAATTAGCACTCGACACTTGACAGTGCTAACAACAGGTGTTATATTCCTTTTAGAACAGCGAAGGACGCTTCCCTGTCAGACTCAGCTGCCACGGGCAGCCGGGAAGGAGGCATTTATGAACATTCAGAAATTCACACAGAAATCAATAGAAGCCATTCAAAATCTCGAGAAGATCGCTTACGACCACGGCAACCAGGAGGTCACCCAGGAGCACCTGGTCTACTCCCTCATCAATCAGGAGGGAAGCCTGATCGCCCAGCTGATCGAAAAAATGGATATAGATCCGGGCCAGTTCAAGAAGGCCCTGGACGGCAGCATCAGCGCCCTGCCCAAGGTCAGCGGCGGCTCCCAGCCCTTCATCGGCGGGGACCTCAACAAGGCCCTGGTCAAGGCGGAGGACGAGGCGAGAGCCATGGGCGATGACTATGTGTCCGTGGAGCACCTTTTCCTCTCCATCATCCAGAACGCCAGCCGGTCCATGAAGCAGCTGCTGAGCCGCTTCGGCATCACCCGCGATGGCTTCCTGAAGGCCCTGTCCACGGTCCGTGGCAACCAGCGCGTGACCACGGACAACCCTGAGGCCACCTACGATACCCTGAACAAGTACGGCCAGGACCTGGTCGAGAGGGCCCGCCGGCAGAAGCTGGACCCGGTCATCGGCAGGGATGACGAGATCCGCCAGACCATCCTCATCCTCTCGAGGAAGACCAAGAACAACCCCGTCCTCATCGGTGAACCCGGTGTCGGCAAGACGGCGGCCGTGGAGGGTCTGGCCCAGAGGATCGTCAGCGGCGACGTGCCGGAGAACCTCAAGGACAAGCGCATTTTCGCCCTGGACATGGGCGCGCTGGTGGCAGGCGCCAAGTACAGGGGCGAGTTCGAGGAGCGGCTCAAGGCGGTGCTGGAGGAGGTCAGAAAGTCCGAGGGACAGATCATCCTCTTCATCGATGAGCTCCACCTGATCGTCGGCGCCGGCAAGACCGAAGGCGCCATGGACGCCGGCAATATGTTAAAGCCCATGCTGGCCAGGGGCGAGCTCCACTGCATCGGCGCCACCACCCTGGATGAATACCGCAAGTTCATCGAGAAGGACAAGGCCCTGGAGCGCCGGTTCCAGCCGGTCATGGTGGATGAGCCGACGGTGGAAGAGACCATTTCCATCCTGAGAGGCCTGAAGGAGCGCTATGAGGTCTACCACGGCGTGAAAATCCAGGACAGCGCTCTGGTCGCTGCGGCCACTCTGTCCCAGCGGTACATTTCCGACAGGTTCCTGCCGGACAAGGCCATCGACCTGGTGGACGAGGCCTGCGCCCTGATCAAGACGGAGATCGACTCCCTGCCTACCGAGCTTGACGAAATGCAACGCAAGATCATGCAGATGGAGATCGAGGAGACGGCCCTCAAGAAGGAGACCGACACCCTCTCCGCCGAGCGCCTCAAGGACCTGCAGAAGGACCTGGCCGAGCTCAAGGACACCTTCAACTCCCAGAAGGCCCGCTGGGAAAATGAGAAGAAGGACGTGGAGGCCCTCAAGACCTACCGCGAGCAGATCGACGAGCTGAACGCTCAGATCGAGATTGCCAAGAGAGCCTACGACCTCAACAAGGCGGCCCAGCTCCAGTACGGCGAGCTGCCCAAGGTCCAGAAGGCCCTGGCGGAAGCCGAGGCGCGCGTCAAGGGCAAGGACCTCTCCATGGTCCACGAGGAGGTCTCGGACGACGAAATCGCCCGGATCGTCTCCAAGTGGACCGGCATACCGGTCGCCAAGCTGACCGAGGGCGAGCGCTCCAAGCTCCTGAACCTCGACGACGAGCTCCACAAGCGGGTCGTGGGCCAGGATGAGGCCGTCCAGCGCGTCGCGGACGCGGTGCTCCGCTCCAAGGCGGGCATCAAGGATCCCAAGCGCCCCATCGGCTCCTTCCTCTTCCTGGGCCCCACCGGCGTCGGCAAGACGGAGCTGGCCAGGACCCTGGCGGCCACCCTTTTCGACGACGAGAACAACATGGTCCGCATCGACATGTCGGAGTACATGGAGAAGTTCTCCGTCTCCCGTCTCATCGGAGCACCGCCCGGATACGTCGGCTATGACGAAGGCGGCCAGCTGACCGAGGCCGTCCGCCGCAAGCCCTACTCGGTCGTCCTTTTCGACGAGATCGAGAAGGCCCACCCGGACGTCTTCAACGTCCTGCTCCAGGTCCTGGACGACGGCCGGATCACCGACAGCCAGGGCCGGACGGTGGACTTTAAGAACACCATCCTCATCCTCACCTCCAACCTGGGCTCCCAGTATCTGCTGGAGGGCATCAACGACCA
>CACXEL010000107.1 GCA_902766655.1 uncultured Lachnospiraceae bacterium
CGGTGGACGGCGCCCTGGCCTTCAACGGCATGAACACCTCCCTCTTCGCCATCGGCGACAACGGCAGCGATCCGAAGAAGCTTTACAAGACGGTGGAGACCACGGATATGCGCCGAAGACACTATGAGAAGTATACCTTCGACAAGAACCGCCTGGTCGGCGTCATTCTGGTCGGCGACACCTCCCGCCTGGCGGAGCTGACCATGAAGGTCAAGGAGCATGCGAAGTTCAGTGACGTAATCAAGATGTGATGCCCCTGTAATGGGGGAATGAGAATCAGGGACGGTCCTTTTTTCTCAAAATCTCTGATTTTGAGAAAAAAGGACCGTCCCTGATTCTCATTCTTAGTATTGTTGCCAGCCAACAGAGGCAACCGGATTTCCTATAACGAATTCGACGCGGCCCACTCCCCCGGCGTCATCCCGGCATAGCGGTGAAAGATCGTGGAAAAGTAGCTCTGGGAGGTGTAGCCGAGCTCCGCGCCTACCCGGCCGACTGACCCCGGCCGGGCATCGAGCAGCTTTTTGGCCTCCTCCACCTTCTGACGGTTCACGAATTCGGCGATCGTCATCCCGGTCTGCTTTCGGAAGGCGTTGCATAAGTAGGATGTCGTGTAGCCGAGAGCCTCCGCGACGATCGTCGGGGACAGGGGAATGTATACATTTCCCAGCACATAGCTGCTGACTTTGCGGGCCAGGGGGCCCGCGGATTCCGGAAGGCTGGTCTTCACGCGATGGACCTCCCCTGCGAAGCGCAGCATGGCGTCCCTAAATACATCGCTCTGCCGCCTGCTGTCTCTGGCGGACAGCATCCGGTCCATGAAAAAGCTGCACAGCTTCATGGCGTAAGCATAGTCCACGCCTCCCCGGACGGCTTCCCTCGACATCATGGTGATGGCGCCGATAATGTAGGACCGCATGATGGGCGGCAGTTCTGCCCTGCTGCTCCCGCCTGCCCCGAGCTGATAGAGGTTGAACATGCGCCGAAGTCCGTCTACGTCTCCGTTCCGGATTGCGCCGAGGAGGGCAGCTTCCATGACCGGATCGGACTGGTCCTCCTCCGGGTCCACGATGATGGGAGGTACGCCGGTCGTTCTCCTGTAGGTGACCACGGCCGGTTCGCCGGCAAGCTCCCGTCCGAGGAGGCGGGCCAGGAGCCTGAGCGCCGATGGCAGCATGGACTCGTCACAGATCGTCTGATTGGAGAAATACTGGAAAACTTCGCTCACGTCCTCCGCTTTTCTTCCCGCCTCGCGCATGATCGCGATCACATGGTGGGCGGTGAGCTCGTGGAGCGGCACCGGCCCCAGCAGGATCAGCTCACCCGCATCCGGCTCCATGCCGCCGAATATGGCATGCTCCGTGAGGCGGCTCTGCCAGAAGGGAGGCAGGTCCGCAGGAAGGCCCTCAAAGAGGAACATGGGGATATTGTAATCCTGCTTGTTTCCGTGAACGTTGTGAACGAGATTGCCCCCGCGAAAGAGGCTGACCGGGATATGGGTCGCCCGATAGAAAAGCAGCAGTTCATCGTACATGGCTGTAAATGCGGAGCACCCTCCTCTCCGGGAATGAAGATGATCTGGAAATGACTACCGGTCCTTTTTTCCAAAAGACAGGGAGCCTGGAGGAAGGGCCGGTCTTCATTTTCAAAAACAGAGCAATATATTTAATAGTATAACAATATAGTGAAAGTCTCAACCCTTCTCTGCCGGTATAATAAGATCATCGGAAAGTAATTGTGGCAGCCGGACAGGGCTCTGCCGGTCACGCAAGAATGCAAGGAGGCTTTTACCATGGCTAAGGAACGCAAAGAAAAGAACCCCAAGTCCGTCGGCTTCGGCCGCATGATGGCCTGGCAGCTGAGGGCGGTATCCTCGGGCATCGCGCTGATGGCGGTCGGCTACGTCACCCTCTACTGCACCGACGTACTCCACATGGAGCCGGCGCTCGTGGCCACGCTTCTCCTGGCCAGCAAGATTCTGGACGGCTTCACGGACATCATCGCCGGCTACATCGTGGACCGCACCAACACGAAGATCGGCCGCGGCCGCCCCTACGAGCTCTGCATCATCGGCCTCTGGGTCAGCACCTGGCTCATGTTCTCGGCCTCCCCGGCCTGGGCGACGACCTTCAAGTGCGTCTGGGTCCTCTGCGCCTACGCTCTCGTCAACAGCGTTTTCTACACCCTGCTCACGGCCAACAACAACGTCTATATGGTCCGCGCCTTCCGCTATAACGAGCAGTACGTCGCCCTCAACACCTACGGAAGCATCATCAGCATGGTGGGTGTCGTCATTTTCAACATCATGATCCCCGGTCTTGTGAACAACTGCGGGACCGATGCCGGCAAGTGGAGCCGCCTCATGCTCTTCATCGCGATCCCCATGATCATCATCGGCCTCATGCGCTTCATCTTCATCCCGGAGAAATACCAGGTCGACCAGAAGGACGCCTCCGGCAACGTCGAAGCCCTGCACTTCGGTGACGTCGTCCAGGTCCTGAAAAAGAACCCCTACATCTATATTGTGGCCCTCATCATGCTGGTCGCCAATTTCGTCACCAACATGGGCGTCAACCAGTATTACTTCCGCTGGATCGTCGGCGACCTGGGCCTTCTGGGCCTCATCTCCGCCATCCAGGTGATCGGTATCCCGGTCGTCATCATTTTCCCGGCCCTGATCAGAAAGTTCTCCGTCAAGGCGGTCATCATCGCGGGCTGCGTCCTCAACATCACAGGCTATCTGGTCAACTTCTTCGCGGGCACCAGCATTCCGATGCTCGGCTTCGCCGCCGTCTGCTACGGTGTGGGCGGTATCCCGATCTCCATGCTTGTCAACCTTCTGATCATCGAATGCGCCGATTTCAACGAGTGGAAGGGCATGCGCCGCCTGGAGGGTACACTCGGCAGTATCACCGGCTTCGCGACCAAGGTCGGCTCCGCCCTGGGCGCCTTCGTCCTGGGCATCCTGCTCACCGCCTCCCATTACGCTGTCGGCGACAATGTGACCGCCCAGCCGGCCAGCGCTCTTGCCATGATGCGCAGCCTCTTCGGCGTCATCCCCGCAGCCCTCTGGCTCCTTGTCCTGCTCTCTCTCTTCCTCTACAAGCTGGACAAGCTCGCGCCGCAGATCCGCGCCGAGATCGAAGCCCACAGAAAATCCGAAGAAATCTGATCCGTACCCGCCTGGCAATACGCACATTTCATGGAAGGAGAACGCGATGGAAGTAAAGAAGCTCTATATTCCCGAAGAAGACCCCTATTTTTCCGAGCCCTACATCGACGAGGAGGGTTGGCGCGACACGCCGCTCCACCACTACTACGTCCACGGCGGTTTCAGAAATACCGAGGAGAACGGCTCCGAAGTCCGGTTCTGCTTTTATTTCCCCGAGAAGAAGGAGTATGAAGGCAGATTCTTCCAGTACCTCTCTCCAGCCCCCGAGGACGAGCGTGAGAGCGAACACCTGACCGGCGAGGACGACAAGATCACCTTCTGCCTCACCCACGGCGCCTACTATGTGGTCTCCAACCAGGGCGGCTTCCAGATGAATGACCCGGAGCGGCTATTCCGCTCCAGCGCCAATACCGCCCAGTTCAGCAGGCGGGTCGCCGCCAGGCTTTATGGAAATGAGGCCCGCCCCTACGGCTACTGCTTCGGCGGCTCCGGCGGCAGCTTCAAGACCCTCGGCTGCATGGAAATGACCGAAGGCGTCTGGGACGGCGCTGTCCCCTACGTCATGGCCAACCCCATGGCTGCCCCCAACGTCTTCGCGCCGCGGGTCCGCGCCATGCGGGTCCTGGGCGAGGAAGGCATGCGCCGCGTCGTGGAGGCCATGGAGCCGGGCGGATCCGGCGATATCTACGCCGGCCTTGACAAGGACCAGCAGGAGGCGCTCCGCGAAGTGACCCGCATGGGCTTCCCGACCCGGGCCTGGTTCGACCACGACAAGATGGGCGACGGCGCCCTCATGGTCCTCGCGCCCTACATTTACGCCGTGTACCCCCAGTATTTCACGGACTTCTGGACAAAGGAGGGCTTTGCCGGCGCGGATCCGGAAAGCAGCGAGTCCAAAGCCAGGGTCCGCTTCGAGACGACAGTCGAGGATCTCGTCCAGCCGGTGAAAAAGGAGGCGGAATCCTTCACCAGTGTTGACAACAGCTGGCAGAACGTGCTGGCGGGGAGCAGCGGCATCCCGCAGATCCGGCCCGCCGGGCTTCCTTCGGCGGACGCCTACCTCTTCCATGCCCGGCTCCGCATCCTCTCCGGCAAGGCCCAGGGGATCGAGTACCCGATCGACAGTATCGAAAATGGTCTCATTTCCGTCAATGCTTCCACCGTCAACGGAGGCCCCGAGGGCATGCTCTCCCTTGAGAAGGGGGACCGGATCCTCATCGACAACAGCGACTACCTGGCCATGCAGACCCTGCACCGCCACCAGGTGCCGGACTGCACCTATGAGGTCTACGACCAGTTCCGGGATGCGTCGGGCGAACCGCTCTATCCCCAGCTGCCCTTCCTCCTCGCGCCGATCATCGCGCAGAACGGCGCGGGCTGCCACCTGACCGGCGATTTCCACGGAAAGATGATCGGCCTCTGCAGCCTCCTCGACGAGAGCGCCTATCCCTGGCACGGCGACTGGTACAAAAAAGCCGTCGCGAGGGCGCTCGAAGCCCGCGCGGACGGCACCGAGCCGGATGGCTGCTTCCGGCTGTATTACAACGACCACTGTATCCACGATGACCGGGCCGGCTATCTGGATCACCCTGAATACCAGGTCGACTATTTGGGCATCCTCCACCAGGCCCTGCTGGACGTGGCTGCCTGGTGCGAGAAGGGAATCGCGCCGCGCCCGTCGACGGTCTACCAGATCGACGACGGCCAGGTAGAGGTGCCGGACAATGCCATCGCCCGCGGCGGCATGCAGCCCGTCGTGAAGGCCTTCGCGAACGGTGAAAAATGCATCCACGCCAAGTCCGGCGAGGAGGTCACCTTCACCGCCGTCGTCTCCGCCCCGCTGCCGGAGGACCACGTCTCCCGGATCGTCTGGGATTTTGAAGGTACGAACGACTTTTCCAATCCCGAGATCATCGGGAACGGCGCACAGGAGATGACCTTCGAGGTCACCCACCGCTTTGCGGAGCCGGGTACTTATTTCCCGGTCGTCAAAGCCTCCTGCTCCCGCGAAGGCTGCGCTGAGGATATCTTCGTCCAGTGCAAGAACCTTGACCGTCTCCGCGTAGTCGTCGGCTGACGGCGGAGGAATGAGCATCAGGGAGGGACCCTTTTGAGAGTCCCTCCCTGATGCTCATTCCCATTTCATACGGGCGTTCATGGTATTGAGGACCCGCTTCTTGTCCAGGCACCATAACGGCGCGATGAGGAGCCTGCGCGGGCCGTCGCCGGTCATCCGGTGGAGAATCATGTCCGCCGGCAGGATCCGCACGCCCTCCGCCACCAGGTCCGCGTACTCATCCAGCGTGAACAGGGGGAAGGGATGCGCCTCGTACTCCTCCGCCAGCCGACTCCCCCTGAGGATCTGCAGCATCTGGATCTTGATGCCGTCTGGCTTCACGCCGGCCAGGTATCGGATCGTATCCAGCATGTCCTCCCGACTCTCGCCCGGCAGCCCGAAAATGACGTGGACGATCACCGTGATGCCCACAGCCCGAAGCCGCCGCACGCAGTCCTCAAAGACCGCCCTCGGATAGCCGCGGTTCACCCGCTCCGCCGTCCGGTCGTGGGCGGTCTGAAGACCCAGCTCGATCCAGACGGGTTTCCTTTTATTGAGCTCCGCCAGAATCTCCAGCATCCTGTCGGAAATGCAGTCCGGCCTCGTCCCGACGGACAGCGCGCAGATCTCCGGTTTGAGCAAAGCGGCCGTATACAGCTGCCTTAGTCGCGCGGGATCGCCGTAGGTGTTGGTAAAGGACTGAAAATAGGCGATGTATTTCCGGTCTTTCGGATCCGTTC
>CACXEL010000108.1 GCA_902766655.1 uncultured Lachnospiraceae bacterium
CCGGCAGCCGTCCTTCTCCGGGCAGTTCCGGCAGGAGGGCTGAGGGCAGCCGAAGGTCTGCTGAGACAAGCCGCTCTTCGGAAAGGGCCGCCCGCACCGAGCGCAGACCGTCTGGAAGCGCACGTCCTTCCGGAAGGAAGAAAGGCGGGCGTTCGGCAGACAGACAGCTGAGAAGACTGGCGCCCTTCTTCTTCATCGGGGTTGGCCCCGTCATCATGGTCTACAATGAACTGGCTCTTTGTCTTATGATGGGGAAGGGCTTTTTTGCCCACCCGTTCTATGTCTTTTTCTTCTCAGTGGCCCTTGGCCTTCTCTTTGGGGCGATCCCGGGCTTCTTCCCGAGAAAGCGCAGAAGGATCGTGTTTACGGTCGTATTCGGACTGATTGCCTTTTACTTCACTGTTGAGAGCGGCATCGGTTCTTCTTACGGAACCTACATGACGATCGGCAACCTCCTGCAGGAGGCGGGGAACGTCGCGGGCAAGTACGGCGGACAGCTGGCCAGGAGTATTCTGCTCGGTATCCCCAAGGCAATCGTCTTCTTCCTCCCCATTGTGCTCTACTGGATCTTTGGTCCGAGAGTCATGCGGAAGAAAGTCTATCCCTGGAAGCTTTGTGTTGTGCTCATGGCGGCCGGCATCCTGCTCACGACCTTCTTCGGATTCGTGGCGGACCACAGCAGACTGGTCAGCAAGGCATACGGCGGCTCCTTCACCTTCTACAATGCCACCGTCAACTTTGGTCTTGGGACAAGCACACGGCTTCACTACAAGTACAAACTATTCGGAAATAAGAACACCGGCTTCCACGACGTTGAGGCCTCAGGCACGCCTGCATCCCCTGCGGAGACGGAACAGACCACCGAGACAGCTGAAGCTGTCAGCGGGCCGGCGCAGAGTGGAGATGTCATTCCGCCGGAAGAGGGCTTGACGCCCACACCGACACCGGCAGTCATCGTCTCCGGCAAGAACGAGATGGATATCGATTTCTCCTCTGTGAAGGGGGGAGAATCCATCGAGAACCTGAGTTCCTACCTGGCCGGAAAGAGCGGGACCGACAAGAATAAGTACACCGGTCTCTTTGCGGGCAAGAACCTCATCATGATCGCCGCGGAATCCTACAGTGGTGTTTTCATTTCGCAGGAATTGACGCCCACCCTCTGGCGGCTGACACATAACGGTTTTTATTTCTCGGATTACTATCAGCCTGAATGGGGCGGCAGCACCACGACAGGTGAGATGGCCTACCTCTGCGGTCTGGCGCCTCAGTGGGGCGATGAGTCGATGACCAACACTACCCACAACAACATGTATTTCACCATGGGCAACCAGCTGCAGCGGCTCGGCTACAACAGCTGTGCCTTCCATAACGGTTCTTACGACTACTACACACGGTACGAGACGCACCCCAATCTGGGATATGATCAGTGGATTGCCAACGAGACCGGTATCGGGGATATCTGCGGGTACCATTATCCCGAGGATGACGAATTCTTCGAGAAGACGATTCCTCTCTACATCGACAAGCAGCCCTTCAACATCTACTACATGACCCTCAGCGGCCACGCGCCCTATGAGCAGAGCCGCAGTCTGGTCAGCAAGTATTATGACCGGGTCGATGCGGTGGTCGGTGACGAGTACAAGGAGACGACCAAGTATTACATCTGTTACATGATGGAGCTGGAGGACGCCATGACTCGTCTCGTGGCATCCCTGGAGGAAGCCGGTATTGCGGATGATACGGTCATCGTCATGGTGGGCGACCACTTCCCCTACGGTCTGGGCTCGGGCGATGCCTGGGGCAATGACGAGGACTATGTGGTGGACCTGTTAAAGACCGAGAGGTCTCTCGAGTGGCACCGTGACAAGAACACGCTGGTCATCTGGTCCGGCTGTCTGGAAAATGAGAACAGGGACATGGCCTGTGAGATTTCCACACCCACCTTCGCCCTCGACGTCCTGCCGACGCTGTCCAACCTCTTTGGGCTGACCTACGACTCGAGGCTCCTCATCGGCCGGGACGTGTTCTCGAACGCTGAGCCGCTTGTATTCTGGAATACCCTTGACTGGGTCACCACACGTGGCAGTTATGAGGCTGCTTCGGATACCTGGTATGGCAAGGATGGCTATGAGGACTACGACTGGGATTACATCGATTCCATCAACAAGCAGGTGGAAAACCGCCTCCTGATGAGCCGCGTGATCGTTCTGAATGATTACTACGGGCTGATCTTCGGGGAGGATACGGTGACCCAGGGCGGAAGCCAGACCATCTATACAGGCCCTGTCACGGGATAATGCCGGAACAGGGTAAGAGATCAAATCCATATGACAAAGCAAGGACGGCCCCTTTCTCTCGATAATCATCTCCGATTCTTGAGAGAAAGGGGCCGTCCTTGCTTTGCAAAACGGACCGGATCAGTTTTTACCGTCTTATTCCTCCGTTTCCTCCCGGGCGCCGTCCAGGCGGATGGGGCCATCCTCCTTGCTGTCGTACCAGTCGAGGAAGGAGTGCATTTCCCCGTTCAGCTTGTAGCCGGGGAAGGTCTCTATACGGACTGAATGGAGGGCGTTGAAAATGCTCTGCTCGATGAGGGGATTTGTCTTCTTGAGCTCCCGGATCAGGTCCTTGGTCTCCTGGCGCTTCGAGCGGCCGGATGCGATGTAGCCGGTCTCGGTGTAACGGCAGGCGCACTGGAGGAAGTGAAGGTCATTGTAGCGTACCCAGCTGAGGATATCCTCCTCCAGGATGCAGTAGAGGGGCCGGATCAGCTCCATGCCCTCGAAATTGAGGCTGTGGATCTTGGGAATCATGGCCTCGAGCTTGGAGCTGTTGAACATGGCCATGACAGTGGTCTCGATGACGTCGCTCATGTGGTGACCCAGGGCAATCTTGTTGCATCCCAGCTTTTTGGCCTGGTCGTAGAGGTAGCCGCGGCGCATTTTGGCACAGAGATAGCAGGGGGTCCTGTCCGTGTTGTAGGTCACGTCGAAGATGCCGCTCTCGAAGATGGTGATGGGAATCTCCATGAGGGCCGCGTTCTTCTCGATCATTTCCCGGTTGGCCGGCGCGTACCCCGGGTCCATGACCAGAAAGATGACCTCGAAGGGCACCTTGGTGTGCCTGTGCAGCTCCTGCATGAGCTTGGCCAGGAGGAAGCTGTCCTTGCCGCCGGACACGCAGACCGCGATCCTGTCCCCCGGCTCGATCAGATTGTAGCGGGTCACAGCCGTCATGAAGGGGGCCCAGAGCTCCTTCCTGTATTTTTTGATGATGCTGCGCTCGATGAGCTGGGCAGGGGTCAGTTCTCTTTTCAAAACACTTTCCTCGCTGAAAATGAGACCCGCGGTACGGGCGTTGCCTGGAACGCGTAATATTATAAGGGAGGCGGAGCCCTTTTGCAATGACATACTTTCTTTGCATTTCATTCACGTTTTGAACACAGAACACCGGTATCTTATAGAAATGAAAACAAGAGCAGATGCATGCAGGAGGGCACTCCGCCGCGTTCATCCGGAGAAGCCGGAGCCCCGCACAGTGTGCGTCCTCCCTTTGATTACACAAGCTGTAAAAATGCACATTCACCCAACAAAGGACATGCGAGGATCATACTTATGAAAAAGAAGAACATGAGACTTTCCACCCTGATTCTTTCCGCCCTCCTGGCTGCTTCCCTGGCCACCGGCTGCGGAACCACCGGCAGTTCTGCAGAGCAGGGCACTGATGCCGCTGAAGCTGCGGCAGAGGCAGGTCAGACTGCCCATGATGAAACCGGCGATGCCGGTGACGGAGCCTTGACTGATGAAGGCCAGGAAGCTTCTGAAGGGGAGTCAGCCGAGCAAACGGCAGGAACAGAGGCACTTGGGAAACCGGAAGGCGAAGCTCCCGAGGGAGCACCGGACGGAGAGGGACCTGAGAGACCGGATGGTGAGGCTCCCGAAGGAGCTCCTGAAATGCCCGGCGGAGGGGGTCCGGATGGTAATCCTCCGGAAAAGCCTGACGGAGAAGGCGGCCCGGGAGGCCCCGGCGGAAATCCACCGGAAAAGCCTGACGGAGAAGGCGGCCCGGGAGGCTTTGGAGGTCCGGGAAGTTCAGACAACTCCTCCATTGAATACACAGCCGTAAAGAGCTATTCCACGGACGCTTCTGAAGAGGGAGGCACATACGCTTCGACCGGCGCGGACGAGAGCGCGATCCTTGTGGAAGACGGAGCCTCGGTCACGGTGAGCAATGCCCAGATCAGCCGTGACTCCGATGAGAGCACCGGCGGCGACAATGCCAGCTTCTACGGCGTGGGCGCGGCAGCCCTTGCCCTGAGCGGCAATTTATATATCACGGACAGCGAAATCACGACTGATGCAGCGGGCGGCGCGGGGGCGTTTGCCTACGGAGACGGTGTGGTCTGGATTTCCGACTCGACCATCCGCACGGAGCAGAATACGTCGGGCGGCATCCACGCAGCCGGCGGCGGTACGCTGTATGCCTGGGACCTGGACGTGGAGACCGACGGTGGGTCCGCGGCAGCCATCCGGTCTGACCGGGGCGGCGGGACAATGGTAGTGGAGGGCGGCACGTATACTTCCAACGGCAGCGGCTCCCCGGCAGTCTACTGTACGGCTGACATCACTGTCGACAACGCTGAACTCACGGCCACCGGCGCGGAAGCGGTCTGCATCGAAGGTCTGAACACCCTGCGTCTTTTTGACTGCGACCTGACGGGAAATATGCCCGTGAATGACCAGAACGACCACGAGTGGACCGTCATCGTCTACCAGAGCATGTCCGGCGATTCCGAGATCGGCGAGGGCACCTTCGCCATGGTGGGGGGAAGCCTGACTGCGGAGAATGGCGGCATTTTCTACACGACCAACACGGAGAGCTCCTTTATCCTCTCGGACGTTGACATCACCTATGCCGACGACAACCCCTTCTTCCTCAAGGTGACGGGAAATACAAACAAGCGCGGTTGGGGCACCTCCGGCAGCAACGGCGCCCAGTGCACCTTCACGGCCCGCGACCAGGAGATGGAAGGCGCCATCATCTACGACTCCATCAGCACGCTTGACTTCTACATGGCTGACGGCAGCGTGCTGAAAGGATATTTCGTGGATGACGAGACCTGGGCAGGCGACGGCGGAGACGGGTACTGTAACGTCTATATCAGTGAAGATTCAAAATGGATCGTCACGGATGACTCCGAGCTGGATGCCCTCTATAACGCGGGTACCATCGTGGATGAGAACGGCAAGACTGTCTCGGTCGTCGGGGAGGACGGCACTGTGTATGTGAGTGGAGACAGTGACGTTACGATCACGGTCGTCTCTTATTC
>CACXEL010000109.1 GCA_902766655.1 uncultured Lachnospiraceae bacterium
CTCCTCCTTGTCCTCCTTTTTGTTCTCATTTTCCACGACGAAGGGGCGGTTGCCCACGACGAGGTCCAGGAGCTCGCCTGAGACGACCTCAGCCGCCTTCTTCTGCATCTGCTCCTGGGAAAGGTGAATCAGGAGGTCCGAGAAGAAGAATACCGGGTCGTCATCGTCCTCGCCGATGCTGATCTCGGAGGTCGTGCCGTCCTTCATGACAAAGACGCCGTGAAGGGCCAGCGGCATGGTCACATAGAGGTATTTCTTGATGCCGCCGTAGTAGTGGGTATCCAGGTAGGCCAGGGAGCTGTCCTCATAGAGAGGGTTCTGCTTGACGTCGCAGCGCGGCGAGTCGATGTGGGCGCCCAGGATGTTCATGCCCTTCTCGAGGGGATCGCTCCCCAGCTTGAAGAGGATCACGGACTTGTTCATCCACACGGAGTAGACCTTGTCTCCCGCCTTTAAAGGTGTGCCCGCTTCAATCAGGGCAGACAGCTCCCGAAAACCGTTGGCTTCGGCTTCGTTCACGATGGTATCAACAGCCTCGCGCTCGGTCTTGGCCCTGTTGAGGAATTGCTTGTAGTCCTCGGCAAAGCGCATGACTGCGCGGTTTTCTTCGTGAGAGTTGTTTACCCATGCATTTCTTCTGATCATTCAATGTCTCCTTATCTGCAGCAATAATATGGTCGAGGCGCCCGCCCAGCGGACGGGCCCTTTACCTTTCGTAATATCTGATGACGTCCCGCCAGAGTCTCCCGACCGGCAGGCCGACGACGGTGTTGTAGTCTCCGTCGATTTTTACCACAAAACGGGCGAAATACCCCTGGATTCCGTAGGCGCCGGCCTTGTCAAAAGGTTCGCCCGTGGACAGATACCAGTCTATATCCTCCTCGGTGAGGTGGGAAACATAAACATCCGTCACGTCAGTGAAGGATGTCTCCGAGACGATCCTTCCGCCGGTCACCTCCACAGCAGCGACACCGGTGTAGACCTGGTGCTCCCGCCCGGAGATGAGGCGAAGCATCCGCCGCGCGTCCTCCGTGTCCGCCGGCTTGCCCAGGATCCGGCCGTCCGCAGCCACGATGGTGTCGGAGCCGATGACGAGTATTCTGCCGGCTCCCGGGCCTTCGGATCCGCCCTTGTCCGCATTTTCGCGGGCCAGCCTCTCCGCCACGTCCCTGGCCTTCAGGCAGGCCAGCTCCCGGCATATGTCTGCCGGCTCCGTGGCCTCCGTGACCTCCGCCGCGTCCGAGACCAGGACCTCATAGTCGAGGCCGATCTGGCTCATGAGCTCCCGCCGCCGGGGCGATCCTGACCCAAGAACGATTCTCATGTCCATGCTCTTACATCTCCCTCTGTCCGTCTTTCAAAATGCCCAGAAAATCATAGTCGTAGAAATCGTCCGTCTCCGTGTCCCCGCCCCGCGTGGTCAGGAAACGGTCGATCAGATCTACAGCCACCGGCAGCGCCTCCTCGTACCGCGCCATCAGTTTTTCGCAGCTTTCTGTACACAGAGGGTTGGGGGTCAGGTTGATGATGTGCCCATGGAAACTGTCATACATGCCGACCGCCTTGAGAGCTCCGTTCAAAAATGCGCGCTTTGCCTTTCCAGGGGCCCGCACGATCTTATTGAAGGAAATGAACCCATCCAGCGCCTTCAGGATCCCACTCTCCGACACACCCTTGTAGAAGGGAGCAATGGCCTTCGCAGCCTTGCCGGACGGGTGAAAGTTCCCCGTGAGGACGGCCGATACCGGATCGTACCCGTCTCTGACCAGGAGATACCTGTCGAATTCTCCTTCAACCTCCGCATGGCTTACGCCCGAGCTCTGCTCCCAGGCCACGATGTCCGGGTGGCAGACCACGTCCAGGGCAAAGTGGGCCAGGCAGCCGCATATGTAGGAGAGCTGGGCGCCCTCCGGCGGGCAGCTGCCGGAAAAAAGGAGGCGGGCTGCATTTCCGAAGAAAAAGCGGCCCGGCTTATCATGAAGATAGTGTCCGTAAGCGACGATCTTATTCTTCACCAGGGGCTTGTAATAAAAGAGGATATCCGGTCCCTGAAGCCCGATCATGTAGAGATCCTGCTCCTCGGAGATCTGAAGGCGGGCATCCTCCGGCAGGGCAGTGAGGACATCCGTCCCGAACCGGTCATGGGTATAGGTGGTAGGCATGATTCTTCTCCTTCATCCCATCTCCCCGGAACCTGGCGGTTGCGTCGGTCTCCGGGCGTCGAAAAAACCCCGGACGAGCCAGGGCATCAGGTTCCGCACCGGCAGCTGACCGGGACACATGCCAAGCAAAGCCCCGGCCGGATGCCAACGCGAGAGCGGGGAGATGAAAAGATGGTTCTCCGCCGCTTCAAACTGCATAAATGGATTTACAGGGCAGCACGAATAGCCGCGAGCAGGTCATCGAACTCCTCGAAGGCCGGCAGCTCGGGGTGCTCTGCCTTGATGGCATCGGTGCTCTTAAAGAGGAAGCCTGCCTTGGAGGCCAGGATCATGGCCAGGTCATTATGGCTGTCGCCGGCCGCAATGGTCTCAAAGCCGCAGGACTGGAGGGCCCTGACGGTCGTCAGCTTGGACTGTTTACACCGCATCTTATAATCGACGATCTCGCCGTTCTCTCCGACCACCAGCTCGTTGCAGAAGAGGGAGGGATAGCCCAGCTTCTTCATGAGGGGCATGGCGAACTGAGTGAAGGTGTCCGACAGGATGAGGACCTGGGTGTCGGTCCGCAGATCATCCAGGAACTCTTTGGCGCCCGGGAGCGGATCGATGGTGGCGATGGTCGCCTGGATCTCTTTGAGCCCAAGGCCGTGCTCCTTCAGGATAGCGATCCGATACTTCATGAGCTTATCGTAATCCGGTTCGTCCCGGGTCGTCCGGCGCAGCTCCGGAATGCCGGTGGCCTCAGAAAACGCGATCCAGATCTCCGGGACCAGGACGCCTTCCATGTCAAGACAAACGATATTCATAACAATCCTCCTAAGACAGTGATAAAGTCGGAATCGAGTGAGAGTCGTCCTGCCGGCACTGGATGCCGGCATTTCTCCGGGCCTCCCGACGCTCAGATAAAGCTATCTTACCACAAAAACCGGCAAAGGCAAATGGTTTTCGGCGCAGACTGAAAGAGGCAGGGGCACATCGCCCCCGCCCCGCACATTATATTGATTTAGATCCCCTTGAACTCAAAGGAGAAATGCAGCTTCTCCCCCGCCGGCAGCAGGTACTCCTCATGCGTCCTGGCGCCCCAGGAGTCGTCCCCGCCGATGCCCATCTGCTTCATAGAGCAGCGGATCACGGTCCGGTGGACCGGCGGCAGCTCGTAGGGATGCTTCGCTTCCTCCAGCTGGTCAGGCGTGTAGGGCAGCGCCGAGAAGTCCATCGGCTCCTCTGCGCGGAAGAGGAAGCCCCTTCCGCGCCGGTCGGTGACTCTGGCCCAGCGTACACCTGTCCGGTTGCCGCATTCCTGCGGAACGATATAGGGCTCCATCATGTCCCGGACCTTTCTGGTATACACGCCCAGTCTGGCCCCCTTGCAGCGATCGCAGTAGTTCTCCTCCGGGCCGTAGCCGTACCATGTGACGCGGTCGTAATCGGCCTTCATTTTCAGCAGCATGCCGAATTCGGGCATGGGCGGGAGGCCCTCCACCGGGTCGAAGTCCATGCTGACTCGGACGGTGCCGTCCGGGAAGACCGTGTAGGTGACCGTACAGAAGCTCTCCGGCACAGTCGGCAGGCATCTCCGCCAGGTCAGGGAAATGAAATCCTCCCCCTTCTCCACGATCGGATACCGGAAGGTATCCTCGAAGGAGGCATTCTCCGCGGGCAGATGGCTCTCGTAGAGGCTGGCGATCTTCCAGACCCCGTACCTGGCCCCGAGACGGTTGCCGTCGTCGTTCTGGGTCAGGGCCCTCCAGAAGTTGACCCGGGGCACCGTGTCGATGAGCTCCACGCCCGCGTAACGGTAAGAGACCAGACCGCCCTTGGCGCCGCCGAAGACAAGCTCGAAATCGTCACCGGACACGCCGATGTTGTCGCTGCAGGGAAGGACCTTGAAGAAGAGGCCCCTGTGCCGGGGTTTATCCCCTTCCACCTTGTAGACCCCCTGTCCGAAGGCCAGCTCATAGCCCTTTTGAGCCCAGAGCGTATCCTCTCTGAGCCGGAAAGAGACGGTGACGACGTACTCACCGGGCTCACTCTGCCGCGCGACGGGCAGCGGATATGTCCTCTCTTCTCCCGCCGGAACGTCTGTGGCGAGGGGCTTCGTTTCAAGCAGCCGGCCTTCCTTCTCCACAGTCACCTTGCAGTCATAGGCACTGCTGGCCGTAAACAGGTTGTAGTTGACCACACGGAAGTTGTCCCCCTCCACGAAGGCATTCAGCCCCTGGTAGTTGAACTTGACCTCCTGCATCTTGCCATAGGGCTTGTGTTCCCCGGTCAGGATGCCGTTGGCGCTGAAGTCGTAATCGGTCGGGCGCTCGTCGTGGTCGCCGCCGTAAGCCATGAACTCCTCCCCATAGCGGTTCTTCTTCAACAGAGTCTGGTCCACGTAGTCCCAGATGAAGCCGCCCTGGTAGCGGGGATTGCGTTTGGCCAGATCCGTGTACTTGTGCATGGCGCCGTTGGAGTTGCCCATGGAGTGGGTGTACTCGCAGAGGATGAATGGCTTGTCATTATTTTCGGAGAGGTACTGCTCCACGCCCGCAGCCGACGTGTACATCTGGGAGTACATGTCCGTGATATCCGGGTAACGGGGGTCGTGGACGCAGCTCTCGTAATGGACCAGCCGGTCCGGATCGACGCGGTGGAAGAAATTGGTCATCTCCATGAGGACGGACCCGCCGTAGGATTCGTTGCCGACAGACCAGATGACGATGGCCGGGTGGTTCTTGTTGGCCTGGAAATTGTCATTGGCCCGGTCCAGCATCATGCCCAGGTACTCCCGCCGATCACCGGGCACCAGCTTCTCGATCGGGTCCTGCCCCCTTGCGAACCGGTTCCAGAGGCCGTGGGTCTCCAGGTTGGTCTCGGCAATCATGTAGATGCCGTACTCGTCGCAGAGCCGATAGAGCCAACGGGCGTCCGGGTAATGGGAGGTACGGACCGCGTTGATATTGTTCCGCTTCATGAGGACAACGTCATTTCTGACCTCCTCCTCCGTGACGGTGCGACCGGTCACGCAGGAGAATTCGTGCCTGTTCACACCGTTGAAGACGATGCGGCGCCCGTTGATGAGCATGATCCCGTCCTTCATCTCGAAGCGCCGGAAGCCCACCTTCTCGCAGACGTACTCGACCGGCCTGCCGCCCTCGTCGCGGATCTCCAGGATCAGGTCGTAGAGCTGCGGGTCCTCCGCGCTCCACCTGGCGGGACCGGGAATCACTGCCGAGACGGCGGCCACCGCCGCCGGGATGAACTCGGCAGGCGAGACGATTCCATCCGCAGCCGGTTCCGGCGCCTCCTCGGGCGCGACGGAGGCCGCGATCCCCTCCAGCACCCTCCTTCCATCCTTCTCCAGGGTGTAGGCCACGGTCCCGCCGGCAGCGGTCAGCTTCATCTCAATGTCGAGTATGCCGTCTTGGTAAGCATCGTCCAGTCCTGCGCGGACCCGGAGGTCCTCCATATGGACCGCCGGTTTCGTGAAGAGCCATACGTCCCGGTAAATGCCCGAGAACCGGAAAAAGTCCTGATCCTCGCACCAGGACGATGCCGTCCACTTGAAGACCTGGACAGCGAGCTTGTTCACGCCGGGCTGCACGTAAGGCGTCAGATCGAACTCCGATGTCGAGAAGGTGTCCTCGCTGTAGCCGACGAAGGCGCCGTTGAGCCAGAGCGCGAACCCGCTCTCCACCCCCTCGAAGGAAATGAAGACCGGCTTCCCCTCCCACCCTTCAGGCAGTTCAAAATACTTGATATAGCTGGCCACAGGGTTGAATTTCTCCGGAATATCGGGGGGCAGGACGTCCTCGTGCCCGTCCCAGGGATACTGAGTGTTCACGTAGCAGGGGGCGTCGTAGCCCTCCAGCTGGATGTGGGCCGGGAC
>CACXEL010000110.1 GCA_902766655.1 uncultured Lachnospiraceae bacterium
CGGACGGAGCCTCGGTCTCCTCGACATAGTAGGTGCCGTTGCCGAGACCGGAGATCTCAGGCACGCCGGCCTCGATCTCAACGCCGGTCTCCGCGGGAAGGGCGACACGGTACTTGCCATCCCCGGTCTTCACGACAGGGATTTCATGTCCACCGTTCTCCGCATCGAACAGTTTGAACTTGGCGCCGGTCAGGACCTTCTTGTCACTGTCGTCCTTTACGATCTGGAACTTGTAGACGAAGGTGTCCGTGGTGTCGCTGGTCTCCGTCTGGTTCGCGCCGTACTTGAGGGTCGCGGTGTTGGTATTCTTATCGGTGCCGTCCGCGTTCGCAATTTTAGCGTCTTCGTTGACCAGGGCTTTATAGGAGACGGTGATATCTTTGTGATCAGCAGTGATGCTGGAAAGATATGCCTCCGTAAATTTGATGGTAAATGTACCGCCCTTGCCTGTGGTAAAGGTATCGATCGTATAATCCGTTCCCAGGTGTAACTCAGTGGTGCCGGCGAGCACATGAAGCTTCACTTCAGCCTGCTCAGCCGAGCTGTCAGCATCCGTGTAGTTCACCAGAGAGAGACCGTTGTCCATGGTATCCGTCAGAGTATATGCGGTCGCGCCGGGCTGGGCATGAATCGTCGTCGTGAAAATCAGGGTATCGCCGATCGAAGCAGTGTTCTGCTCTTTGTTGACCGCTTCCGTGTGGCCGCTCATTTCGGTTCCGCCACTGACAGTCTTATCGATCGTCGGCACCGTGTTCTTGTCCTTGACAATGGCAGAGGGAGCCACGCTGTCCACCGTGACAAGGGTACCGGTGGTCGTCGTGATGAAATAATAGCCGTCCGCCAGTCCCGTCCACTTGATGTTTGCGTCATTGTCAGCAACAGCCGTCAGAGCATTGCCGGTCTTAACACCGTACTTCTGGGCGAAAAGCCTGAAGTCTTCGGAAGTGATATCTGCACCGGGCTTGAGGGTAATATTGTGATTGGTCGTATTGACATACTCGAACCAGTTCTCGGCTTTGACGGTCTTGGTCGTGCCGTCCGCAGTGGTGATGGAGTATTCCGCATCCAGGCCATGGCCGCTTTCCGCGGTCGAATTTTCGTCGATCAGTGTGTAGGCAATACCGGCTGTGGTCACGGAATGCGCGTTATCTATATCATCCTCCGCAGCCCGCTCATCGGTCACGGTGGCGTCAAAGATCTTGTAGAGCGTGTAGGTCTGGCCCTGGAAATTCACGTCCACAGTGATGGTGTTATCATTTGCTGCGAACACGGTGGTGCCCATGCCAAGGACCATGACCATGGCAATCATCACGGCAAGAGTCTGCTTCAGCTTTTTCATCTTTCCTTTTGTCCTTTCTTAACGTTTCCCAAAAGGGACACTATATGTCGCCGGCTGATCAGAGAGGGCTCTTTACCCCGCCGAGGAGTCGATGGCACCGAACTTGTTGAGCGGCCAGACCCTGAAGACGATCCGGCCTACGATCTGCTCTGTGGAAATGCACCCGATCGAGGTATTCCGCGAGTCGATCGACACGCTCCTGTTGTCGCCCATAACGAAGATCCGGCCTTCCGGAACCTGATATGGCAGCTCTATGTTGGTCTCGCCAAAGGCCTTGTTGCTCAGGTAGGGCTCTTCGAGCTTTTGCCGGTCGACGTAGACGTTCCCGTCCGTGTCGATATCGACGCACTCTCCCGCCTGCGCGATGACCCGCTTGACCAGGATATTGTTGTTGTAATAGAAAGCTACGACATCCCCCTGCTCAAACGCGGAGGATTTGACGCTGACGACCACGTCGTCCCCGTCCAGGGTGCCGCTCATGGAGGATCCGTAGATCCGCAGGATCGGCAGGAGCAGGACGGCCACCAGGACCGAAGCCGCCGCGACTGTGATCAGGGTAAAGACAGTGGTGCGGAGCGAGATCAGGAACCTGTCCCTGTAAATCTCCCGGTCCAGCTCCTTCTCAATCAGCTCCGTGTCCGGAAGGTCCTTGTGTTCATCAGTCATCCGCATGGCTGCCTTCCTCGTACCTTCCCTGACCGCGGATGCTGTTCAGGTAGAGATCCGCCGCCTTCTGCGCCTCCTCGAAGATCCCGGTGAGGGCGAGCGCCGCCTCGGCGATGCTGCCGCTGTTCTGAATCCGGATGTTCCTGTCCGCCAGCTTCGCGTTGGCGATCTCCAGCTCTTCCCGGAGACGGTCGATCTCACGGCTCTGGGCGAGCATGATCTCGAGCATGTCGCGGCGCTTTAATCTTCGGAACTCTTTTTCAGTCATGGATATCTCCGGGCGGTCGTCTTCCAGGATCTCTCCGTGTTCTCCGCGATCATGGCCGGGAGTATGCACCGGAGGATACATAATCATCCGTATTATTTTCTCTGTTTTCTGTTAAGTAGCTGTTTTTCATTCAGACAAAAAACACCGCAGCCATACCTTGATCTGCCGCGAGATTTCTGTCCGATTCCTGTGAAAAAGTATCGTAAATACAAGTGGTCTGTATTTCAATCGATTCCCTATTATAGCATCGGGTCAGTTAAATATCAATTGCCTCTTCCGGCAAATCGCCTATTCCGGGAGCCGGAGGGATGAGGACCAGATTCGATCCCTGATTCTCATCCTCCCCGATCATCCGTATAAATGATGTTACGCCGCTCTTCTCCTCCTCCTCACCACGAGGCTCGCTCCGGCGATACCTGTGAGGAGGAGGCCGAGGAGCTGAAGCAACGTGGTGCCGGGGCCGCCGGCGGCAGGCAGTTCGGAGCCGGCGGTATTGCTTACCACTATGGTCGTGTTGCCATCCGCGAGCGTCACACCCGGATAGGTCCGGTCATTGCCGTTCTCATCTGTCAGCCTCACAGTTCCGTCAGACACGGCGAAATAGATATCCTTTGTGACAATAATATGGCCTGCCGGAGCACGCGTCTCCGTCAGCTTATAGGTGCCGTTGGACATGCCGTGGAAGGTCTTTTCCGTTATGGTCTCCATGTCGATCTCGCCGTTTGCGCCAAGTCCGTACTCATGGACGTCTGTAAAGACATTGTTGTCATTTTTCCTGGACAGTTCAAATTTTGAGCCGGCCAGAGGTGTATTACTTTCATCTGTCTTACGGATCGTAATACCAAGCGGTGTGTTTTCAACTTCAATCCGATAGGAAACGGTGCCCTGAACGGACGTATCCGTTGTCAGCCAGTTCGAATAGCCTGCGTTGTTGATCGTAACAGTTCCGTCCTCCCCAAGCGTGAAGCACAGATCCTCTGTGAGCCTCTTATAGCCGCTTGGCGCAGCGACCTCTCTCAGATAATATGTCCCTGCTCCGAGATCCGAGCTGAGCTCCTCGATCACACCGCTGTCATTCGACGCAAGGCTGCTGTAGCCCGTCTTCGGTGAATAGGCCGGACGCAGATTGCCTTCATTATCCTTTACCTGATCATACAGCGCGAATCGCACGCCGCCGAGCGGTGTTCTTGTGTCGCCGTCCACGCCGACTTTGCCGATCGTGAGACTCTGCACTGTGCGGTTCTTCACTGTAATGCGGGCCATACTCGTTCCGGTGGCGGGGGCGAAGGAATAGTACTCCTCATTTCCGGTCACCGTGAAGACGTCTTCATTGTCCTGGTTCTTTGATACCGTGATGGTGATTTCCTCAGCCATCGCCACATAGCCGGCAGGTGTTTTTATTTCTGCCACCTTGTAGGTTCCGGGACTCAGGTAAGCAGTGGTGACGAGACCGCTGCTGTCAGAAGTATAGGAGGCCGCTGCCACGTCATCCCCGTTCTCATACTTCAGCGTGAACGCCGCTCCGGCCAGATAGTTCTCGCCCGCCCAGTCCGTCTTGAAGATCTGGATACCCGGACGGGAGTTGGTCACGGTATCGATCCGTATATTGTTGTTGCGCCCGGTGGAAGCACCGGTCTCGTAGGACACCGTATAGGTCTCCTTCCGATGGGTGCCGCCTGCAGGTGTTCCGCCCACTTCGACTGTGTCTCCGTCGGCGACAGGCGTGACCGTAACGGAACTATCCACTGTCACCTTGCCATCGCTGTCGACAGCCGGCGCGATTCCGTCAGCTGTACTGAGCTCAACCTCGCGAACGACAAACTGGTTGAAAGAATAGGTCTCCCCCTCTACCTTCAAATCCTGGAAGAAGAAGTAGGCTTCCGTATCGCCGTTCTTGAGCTGTCTGACCGAATCCGGCAGAAGCGTGTATGTATAATCTGGTCCCGATCCGGTCCGGAGATAGACTGCCAGGTAAATCGGGTCATGCGTCATGAAGTCCTTGTCCGTCCACACTTTTTTCGCGGTCAGACCCCAGCCCTCCTGGTTGCGGATTTCAATCCTTGGCGATTCGGTCCTTGATGTGATGGTCTCGAGGATGGGTTCTGCGTTGGACGTACTGTCACTCGTCAGTAAATGACGACCGTACGTGCCGTTCTCCGTGTAGTAGACATACTGCTCATCTTCGCTCCCCAGATCTGTGCGGACATAGCCGTCAGAGGATCTGCGTGTATAACCCCTCGGAAGCTCAGAATCGCGCTCTTCCACCTTGTATTTTGTTCCGACGATCAGATCCCGGACCTCGACGGTATAGCCGGCCCGGATCTTGGAGATCGCGCCGTACATCGAGGTGGTATATGTGGCGGAACGCCGTACGTCCTCGGGAAGTTCCAGGAACTGCTCGAAGGTCGTAATGCCATCCAGCCTGGTAAACGTCTGGTTATCCGAATCCCACATACCATAGTATCCCTGAGGATCCCTGATATAGTAGGTGTACATGTCCGCCAAAGGCAGAGCGCTGGCATCCGCAAATTCATTGCCCAGATACAGGCGGAAGCTGAATGACGCATCCACCTGCGCCGCCTCAGCGTCGGTCAGCAGTATCCCTGTCGGGCCATAGACCGCCTTCTTGAAGGAAAGCGTGCGCATAACGTTCGGGGCTACCTGGTTCGTGTACTCCACCGAGGGGCGTTTCACCGTCGATTCATAACCGATACCAAAATCTTTGCGGCCTGTCTGACCGGCGCCGGAGGATCCGGATGATCCGTCTGTATTGTTATACAGCCTGCCTTCATCCGTGATATTCTCTCCGTTCACGAATACCGCATCATAGATCTCGGTATTCAGACCGCACTCAACCGTCTTGTACTGGTACGTATCCTCCGGGAACATCATCACGGCAGTTTCCCCGGCCTTGAGCAGGAAAACATTGCGATACTCGATCCCGACTATCGTCAGGGATTCCTTGAAGGGCACAAGCGTGTTGGTCCCCTTATAGACCACACGGATGGGATCGCCTGGCAAGGATGCCTGTTCCATCATCTCAGGTGAGTTATAGCTCTCAACGATTTTCTCGCCGCTCTCATCGAGCACGTATGCGCCGCTCTCATCCATCCGGTAATTGGCCGTTGCATACCAGATCTGATACGGATACTGCATCAGCTTGTTGGACGCACTCTGGGTCCCAGTCAGCTTTTTGGAGAGTTCAGCTGTTCCGGGCTTTACCGAGGCCAGGTTGAAGCGCATCTTCAGGTTGGAGGCGCCTGCGCCCCGCTCCATGTAGAACATCTTCATGGTGTGGGTAGTGTAGTCTTTGAAGACATAGTTGCCGTCTTTCAGTTCAAAGATGTCACCCAGCCTGGCAGCGACCTCGCTCTGGCTCAATCCCCTGGCCTCATAGTGGCTCTTGAAGATTGCATACAGAGTCGAATCACCCCTGTCGCTGTGTACAGTACCTGTGCGGAAATTCACAGAGCCAACCATCGCCGAGTGCACGCCGCCCAGATCCAGCACGAGTTCCCCATCCACATAGAGCCAGAAATCATCATCTCCGCTGAATTCGAAAATAATATCATGGCCCCAGTTGTCCAGACCGTTTGCAGTCTGCGTGAAACTGGCGGACAGCTCCATGCCGAAGAAATAATCCACATCAACGCGATTGCCGATGTTATATAAGACCTCTCCTTTACGGGGATCGGAATCCGGCAGCTCCGCATGCAAAACATCCGTACGGTTGGTAAAACTGCAGACCCTGTTCGGATCCAGTTCATTATACGGCATGAACTGCCCATGCTCGCCTGTGCCGGCGTTGCCTGTATAGTCTCCGATTGCGCCCAATTGATCGTAGACGGTAAAGTTCCCGTCACCTTCCAGGTGCGCAAAGTTCTGTGTACTGTCATAGACAAAGTATCCGCTCTCATTGTAGGCGCTTTCAATGAACAGATGGTTCACCGTGCCTGCGGAAGCAAATAAGTCTCCCAGGGAAGCTTGCGGTTTGGTGGTAACGGATGAATTTGTATTCGGGTATCCGTTGCTTTCCAGATTCGTTGACAGCAGGCCGGCTGCATTCGTGTCATAGCCCAGTATGGCTGTCTGTCCGGAGTCTCTGCCGCTGATGTTGTTCGCGGGATTTCCGCCTCTGTTCAGAACCGGATTGTTGAAATCAACCATTCTCATGCTGATTCCAAATTCCGTGTTGTCAACGGTATCAAGGGTAGACACAGTACCCCCGGCATTATAATGGTCGACCTTTGCGAAATAAAAGTCATCCGCCTCATCCATCGGGCAGGACACGACCCTCTTTCCGCCGTCAGCATCCGTCACGACCTTTAAACCGGAGTAACCGTAAGCAATGTCATCCCAGGCCAGAATAGTTGTATAGTCGAAGCCATCTCTTCGTCCGTTCAGGTTAATGCCGACTGGCTGATTCGAAATGATTCCTTCAGCCCTGGGAACGAGATAGGTATTGGGATACGCCGTATTCTGAAGCTCATAATAATAGTTCGGCGTGCCATCGGGGTTCGTGTATTCCGTGAACGCCCAGAGCGCTGAATTGACCTGATTTCCGACCCAGTTGATCAGGTCGCCGCTGTCATAGACGCGGATCAGGGAGCCATCGTGATCGACTGCATAGAACTCATATTTTTTGGTTGTCTCGTTCCAGACTCGCGTGTAAATGACGACCTGCGGGTCTTCATTCGTGCTGAGACTTTCATCGCTGACACTGATTTTGCGGCCGGAATACAGCACGAAGTCTTCTTCCGACAGGGAAGACCTTTCAACAAGGTGCAGCCATGTGGTAGCACCGTTGTTGTTGGCGGCATTAAAGCCGTTTGCGGAGCTTCCCGTGAAATTCAGCGAATAGTGGTTGACCGTAAAATGCCATTTGCCGCTGTTGGCGCCGGTTCCGGGCGTGGCTGTAATAAGAGATGCGTTTGACTTCTCGTCCGTCAGCGACACATTGCCGCCGTTTATGACCAGATACTTTACAGTCCCATCCACCGTGGTCCTGATATAGTATTCGTCCTCTTCGAACGACTCAAAGGTCCACTCCTGAATATCACTGTCCTCAGCGACCAGGAGAGTGCCGGCATTATGAACAACGTCTGTGCGCATGAGCATGTCAAGGCCTTCAAGACGATGCTGGCTGCCCACCGTCTTTTCAGTCGCTGACATCGCTGCCGCCACCACAGAATCATTGTTATAAGCAATGCCATAGGTCATGCCATCGAGGGAATAAGGATCCTTTCCCATTGTCAGGGATGACACATAGGTGATACTGATCTGGCTGTTGGCAGCATTGTTATTGTCCGTGTATAAGCGTATTCCGCCACCGCCATTGGAATGCTGAAGCCATCTGTTCTCGCCCCGCTTTTTGAAATAGAATTTCCCGTCGGAGGCCTGGCTCATTTCAAAAAGAGTGCCGTCAGCATCCGCAAACCCCATAAGGTTTCCAGATGTATTCCTCATATATTTCTTTTCACCATTGATCATGGTGTAGATATAATATGTATTTTCATCCGCTCCCCGCTCAAAGAACCAGGGACTTGCATCGGAGATGCTGTTCGTCTCTATGTAACAGGAGTTGCCATTCAGCTGGTTCGTGAAATAATGATTGCCGTTATAGGAGAGGACAAATCCACCCTCATCGCCATAATTCTCCCCTAATTCTCCCAGAGAAGCAACGGACGTCGGGGTGACTGACACAGGCGAAGGCGCTTCCACGATTGCATACACGGAAAATCCTTCCGCTGCAAATACCACAGCCGCGCCGTTTTCGCAGGGATTCGTACCGTTCTCAACAGGTGCCGCTGCTTCACCTTCATCCGAAAAGTGCACAACTCGCAGATGATCACAGCTCTTATCCGCCAGCTCTATCCGGACATCGACAGACGTCCCTTCAGCGGGCTGGTACTGGATCCCCGTATTGTCCCGATCGACGATCTTAATGTCAAAGAGTCTGGCATAGGAGACAGCCCCAGCCTCCCAGCCGAGCGCGGCCTCTGCATCAGCCACATAGGCATCATAAAGAGCGGAGCCTGCCGTTATCTCCGCCACAGCCAGCTCAGCGTCCTCCGGAATCTCTGTCTCCGGCCCGTAGGTCGCCGTAACCGTATAATTATGCCCGTCACTCGCCAGCACTGTCTTCTCGATCTTTGTCCCGACGATGACATAGATGGAAAAATCGCTTACCTCTATGACCGCCGCCTCGTCCTCCATAGTCGACTCGACAAGGCTGCCCTGTCCGTCATCGTCAATGTGGACAATCTTCGACTCCTGAAGCGCATCGGTGTCGGCAGCGATAAAAGAAACCTTGATTTCCGCCCCAGGCTGCACCTCTACGCCTTCGGCATCATAAAAAGTGATATCGAGAGCCGTCGCGGAGGACATGGGAACAGTCTCTCCGATGGCTTCCTGGACAGCATCCAGCACCTCAGCCGTGTCCACAGGCTTCACGGACATGGTCGTGCCCGCCGGGAAAGCGCCTTCCGGTGCCTCCACATGCACACTGATCGTGCCTACATTCTCGTCAAAAACAGCAGCCGGGAACTCCTCCGGCCTCTCCGCTGCAAAGAGCCCAAGAAGCACAGAAGCATTCTCCGCACGAATGTCTTTCATTTCCAGCGCGGCGATGATATCATCGACCATCGTCACCGCGTCGGATCCATCCGCATTCTTCGTGACAAGGCAGGCCCTGACAGGCTCAAGGGATTCACTGCCGGGAACTGCACCGCTGAATAAACACCCGCTCACATAATCATCCGCATGGGAAACAGTATTGTTCTTATAGGAAATGAGAACATCCATCTTAGAGGCATCCGCAGGGATCATCTCACCCATATAGCGGAAGGACATCTCGTATAGAAGGGCTGTCCGGACCTTGCCGGCGTTCATTTTCTCGTATTCTTCAAAGGCGGCCTCGTAGCAGGGCAGGAAGGCCATGTCTTCCGGCGCCTCCTTGTCAACGGTTCGGAAAACCAGCTCGGTGCCGGCGGGCACACCTCTCCCGTCCCTGAAAGTGACGAGGACGTCAAAGCCCTCGGTCTCAAGGGAGAGAGTGGAGAGATACTCTGGCGTCAAATCGGTTTCTACCTCGATGTCTTCCTCGATTTCCACCCGATTCGAAGGCTCCGTGCCGTTGTCGGCGGATACCTCAGCCGTATCGCAGCCTTCTTCCGGATACGAGAAAAAGGCCTCCGCCGTTTCCTCGGCGGACACCTGTTCTGTTTCATCCACTTCTTCTGTTGCAGCGAGATCGGTCTCTTCAGAATCGGCCGGGGCCGGCGCAGTCTCCTCCTGACTGTCTGTAATCACACTTTCGGCGGCCTCTGACTCGGGGGAAATGAGTTCCTCACTCACCTGCCCCTCCTCCGTCTCCTCCAGCCCAATACCAGGCAGTGCTTCTGTCGTCTCTTCATCCAGAGAGATGGCGGGCAGGATCAGGGCGTAGGTAGTCACGAACACCACAATCATGGCCATGGACAGAAGGATTCTGTGCCAGCGGCGCATCCTGTGATGGAGGCGCATCAAGCCGGCAACCAATCTGTTTAAAAATTCCAATTATGTCACCTTGCAATCTGATCCGGTCAAAAAAACCGGATCTGTCTGTCGATCATCCTGTACTCGTCAGGTCCTGATCGGGCACCTTTGAAAGTCAAATCATATCCGACGCAGAATCCTCGCCAAAGGCACAGAACTCTACCCTATTATATACTTCTTATCTGCATCTTTAGTCAAGTATATCTTTTAGGTAAGTGCCACGGTAACCATAAAATCAAACACCATGCGGACAGACATCTTCGGGCATCAATATGACTGAGAAAGATCTGCTGACCTTCCCAAAATGCCCCTGGACGGATCCGCGCCTGCGCCCATCCAGATCACGATAACTGAAAAAGAGCTGCAGGCCTTCCAAAAATGTCCGTTTTACAGGCATTCTTCACCTGGCCGGTTCCGCACAGGGCAATGTGAGAAATCAAATTCTTCCGACAATGACAGGCTTCCTCTTCACAGGCACAAAAAAAAACAGGCACTTGCGTGCCTGTTTTTGGTGTTGGCATTTTCAATTATACCAGCTCGAGAAGAACGGTCATAGCGCCGTCGCCCTTGCGGGTGCCGATCTTGATGATGCGGGTGTAACCGCCGTTGCGGCCGGCGTACTTCGGAGCGATGTCCTCGAAGAGCTTCTTGGGCATGTCGACCTGCTTGGTGTTCTTCTTGCGGCCCTTGCCGGCAGCCGGAACTTCCTTGACCGGGTAGAAGAAGGCCAGCATCTTTCTGCGGGCGTTCATTCTGGAGGGAAGGTCCTTGGTGATGGTCCTCTCGACCTCATCGAATACCGGAACCTTCTTGCCGTCGATGACTTCCTTGACGCGCTTGCCGTTGGCATCCTTGCGCGGGACCTTGACGGTGACAGTGGCGGTCTCGGTGTTGTTGGCTTCCTTGACAGCGAGGGCGATGAAGCCTTCTGCGATCTTGGCGACTTCCTTGGCCTTGGCCTCGGTGGTCACGATCTTGCCATGATAAAGCAGAGCGGTGACCTGGTTTCTGAGGAGTGCTTTTCTCTGGGATGCGGTTCTGCTGAGTTTTCTGTATCCAGCCATTTCTTTTCTCCATTTCCGTGGAACGTTGCCGCCATGCTCTTTGGGCTTACTGCCGGGCGTTTTCTTCCACTTATAATCATATATTTGTAAATCTTCAGCACCGGCGGATGCTTCGTGCCATATGTCAGGTGCTGAGTCCTTACTTTTATCGGCGCTTTCGCGGAATCCCTTCCGCGGGGCTTATCACTCTTCGCTGGGTCTGAGCTGAAGACCGAGCTCCTTGAGCTTGGCGAGGACTTCCTCGAGGGACTTGCGGCCAAGGTTCCTGACCTTCATCATGTCCTCGGAGGTCTTGTTGCAAAGCTCTTCGACAGTGTTGATGCCTGCTCTCTTCAGGCAGTTGTAGGAACGAACGGAAAGCTCAAGCTCATCGATGTTCATCTCGAGGACCTTTTCCTTCTCGTTGTCTTCCTTCTCGATCATGACTTCGGCCGTCTTGGCGGTCTCCGTCAGGTCGATGAACAGCTTCAGATGCTCGCTGAGCACCTTGGCTGCGAGACTGACTGCTTCCTGGGGATCAAGGGTTCCCTTGGTCCAGACGTCCAGGGTCAGCTTGTCGAAATCCGTCTGCTGGCCAACACGGGTGTTCTCCACGATCATGTTGACGCGCTCGACCGGTGTGTAGATGGAATCCACCGCAATGACGCCGATGGGCTGGTCCGGGCTCTTGCCCTTGTCAGCGCCGACGTAGCCGCGTCCGCGGGTGATGGTGATCTCCATATAGAGCTTGGAATCGGCACCGCCGTTCAGGGTGGCGATGACCTGGTCCGGATTCATGATCTCAATATCGGAATCCACCTGAATATCAGAGGCCCTGACAACGCCTTCTCCATCGAACTCGATGTAGGCGGTCTTGGGCTCATCCGTCTCCGCATTGTTGCGGATGGCGAGACTCTTAAGGTTAAGAATAATCTCTGTTACATCCTCTTTTACACCCGGAATCGGACCGAACTCATGGAGCACACCTTCGATTTTGACCTGGCTTACCGCGGCGCCCGGCAGAGAGGAAAGCATGATCCTTCTCAGGGAATTGCCCAGGGTCGTGCCATAGCCTCTCTCAAGGGGCTCTACCACGAAACGGCCAAACTTCTTATCTTCAGAAAGTTCTGCCACGTTAATCTTTGGTTTGGTAAAGTCAAACACTTAGCGTCCCTCCTTTGGGGTAAGATTGCTCGGGGTCATTTTTGCTGAGTAATGACTCCCGGCTCCCGGCTACGCCGAGGCCGGTAGGTTCATAAAACCTGCTCCACAGCCATCCGCGATCCGGATGACTGTGAATGGGCAGAGATTATTACTTGGAATACAACTCGACGATGAGCATTTCGTTGACCGGGACAGTGATCATCTCGCGGGTCGGGACCTGCTTGACGGTACCGGACATATTATCAACGTTGACATCCAACCATTCGGGAACGGCGCGGCCGGCGGTTGCAGCCAGAATGCCGTTGTCAGCCTTGTATCTCGGAGAGGACTGCTTGCCTTCCTTGATGGCGATCACGTCGCCGGCCTTGACCTGGTAAGACGGGATGTTGACGGTCTTGCCGTTCACGAGAACATGCTTGTGGTCGACGATCTGGCGGGCCTCACGGCGGGTGCGGGCGAAGCCAAGGCGGAAGATGACGTTGTCGAGACGGAGCTCAAGCATCTGCATCAGGTTCTCACCAGTCATGCCCTTCATACGGACAGCGCGCTCATAGTAATTGCGGAAGGGCTTCTCAAGAACACCATAGATGAACTTGGCCTTCTGCTTTTCTCTCAGCTGGAGACCATATTCGGAAACCTTGCGGGTGCTTCTCTTCAGCTGACGTCTGGAAGACTTATTGATACCAAGCTCTGACGGCTCCAGGCCGAGAGATCTGCATCTTTTGAGATAAGGTACTCTGTTTACTGCCATGTTCTTATTTACCTCCTGTCATTATACTCTGCGGCGCTTGGGCGGACGGCAGCCGTTGTGCGGGACCGGCGTGACGTCTTCGATGCTGACGACCTGAAGACCGGATGCGGAGAGGGCGCGGATCGCTGCTTCTCTTCCTGAGCCCGGACCCTTGACGAAAACTTCGACGGTCTTAAGACCATGGATCAGAGCTGCCTTTGTAGCCGTCTCAGCTGCCATCTGAGCAGCATAGGGGGTAGATTTTCTGGATCCGCGGAAGCCGAGGCCGCCTGCGGATGCCCATGAAAGAGCATTGCCCTGCGCGTCTGTCAATGTCACGATCGTGTTATTGAAAGAGGACTGGATATGTGCCTGACCATGCTCAACGTTTTTTCTGACTTTACGCTTGTTGTTAGCGGTTTTTCTAGCTGATGCTTTACCTGCCATAAAAACTGACCTACTTTCCTTTCTTTATAGTGGATCTACGGATTATTTCTTCTTGTTGGCGACAGTACGCTTCGGGCCCTTGCGGGTTCTGGCGTTGTTCTTGGTGTTCTGACCACGGACCGGAAGTCCCTTCCTGTGACGGATGCCTCTGTAGCAGCCGATCTCAGTGAGGCGCTTGATGTTCATGGCGACTTCACGGCGAAGGTCACCTTCGACGGTAACGGTCTCTTCCATGACGTCCTTGATGCGGATAACTTCCTCATCGGTCAGGTCGCGAACGCGGGTGTCGGGGTTGACATTCGCTGCCGCAAGAATCTTGTTGGATGTCGATCTGCCAATACCGTAGATGTAGGTGAGGCCGATCTCGATTCGCTTGTCTCTCGGTAAATCCACTCCAGCTAAACGAGCCATTATTGTTCCTCCAAAAAAATGTTTTCTTTCTTAAATCAAAGTAGTTTCCTAACTGGGGCCAGTCCGCTTGAAAATGCAGCCAGTGCGCATTCTCGGCAGAGCTATGCTCTCCATCTGTCCATGTTCCGCGCCTGCCGGGGCATCTTTCTCTTCCCGGTCTTATCGTGAACACTTTTATCCCTGTGAGAATGTTTCTTCGCAAGGCCCTCCGGGGCCTTCACAAAGCCTTTGCTCCGCATGTCTCTCAGGGAAGACAACCTGTACAGGTAAGGGCGAACATGTACATGCGGACTAACAGGTCGTGCAAAATTCATACAGGCAAGGCTCCGGTCGGCTCCCGCCGCACCGGTCAGGCATCTCTCAGATCAAGTCAGTCTGCAGAGACCCTACCTTTGTCCAGTATGATGACCTATCTAATGAAGCCCGGCCGTCTCTTAAGATGACGTAAGACGACCTTGTCCGCCTTCCGGCGGTATTAAGCACTATTTATCGGCTCATATCAGCTGATATATAGTAAACAGTCTGTGCAGCCGCGCTCCAGACTGCTGCTTACTTCATTGATCATTCTCTTGCTTTTTCAGCCCTGTTTCTGTTTGTGCTTCGGATTCTCGCAGATAATTCTGATGGAACCTTTTCTCTTAATGACCCTGCACTTCTCGCAGATCGGTTTAACAGAAGATCTGACCTTCATCTTGGTCCTCCTTTCTCAATAAAATGAACGCTTCCGGACCTTTAGGGCGTAAAAAGAGCGCAGAAAAGTCCGCATAATAGTGTACTATCAGGCGGACTTTTTTGCAAGTTCTTTTTTTATGAATTTTTCGAACCGTCATGTTCGACAAGCCGGTCATTCAGGGGACCATTTTTTTGTCGAAAATGTCAGAACGCGGTCCTACTCACTTATCTCTCCAGATGATCCTACCTTTGTCGAGATCATAGGGGGAGAGCTCGATGGTGACCTTGTCGCCCGGCAGGATACGGATGAAGTTCATCCGAAGCTTGCCGCTGATGTGGGCAAGGACGACATGTTTGTTCTCAAGTTGGACCTTGAACATTGCATTGGGAAGTTTTTCAAGGACTACGCCTTCAACTTCGATTGCATCAGCTTTCGACATTAACTCTTTACCTCCGTCGGGATATACACATTCAGGCAAGCGCGGCCTTGATGTCCTCGAACACCTTGTCCATATCCTGCGTTCCGTCGACGGTAAGGACCTTGTCCCTTGCGGTGTAGAAATCGATCAGGGGCTGGGTCTGGTCATGGTAGACAGTCAGTCTTGTCTTGACCGTCTCCGGCTTATCGTCATCGCGGAGAATGAGGGATGCACCGCAGGTATCGCAGACACCCTCCACCTTGGGCGGGTTGAATAC
>CACXEL010000111.1 GCA_902766655.1 uncultured Lachnospiraceae bacterium
CTGGCCCTGCGGGAGACCTTCGCCCCCGATATCGTGATTTCGGATATCCGGCTGCCCGGCATGGACGGGATCGATTTGTGCCGCCTGTTTGAGCAGGAGAATCCGGAGACTCTTTTCGTTTTTATCAGCGGCTACTCTGACAAGGAGTATCTGACCGCGGCCATCGATCTGGGTGTCATCGCATATATCGAGAAACCCATCGACCTGAAGGTCCTGGAGGGTGCCCTGGTGAAAGCGGTGGCCCGCCATAATATGCTCCGGGAATGGCATGAGAACAACCTGCATTCCCTCCTCTACTCCGCGGAGGCGCCTTCCTATCAGAGCCGGGAGGACAGGAATGCCATGATCATTCTCATATTCTCCAGGGACCCGGTCCTGGATATCCACAAGCTTGCGGCCAGGCTGGCTGAAAAGATCAATCCCCCGCTTTCCAACGATTATGAAGCGCTTGGGGACCGCCGCAGCGACAACTACAGCGCCATCCTGGTCTCGAGGACCAGGACGTGGACTGACTCCGTGGCTGAGCGGGTGCGCAACACGGTCCTTTCCCTCCGGGATCCGGACGAAGAGTGGTTCGTCACCAGCGGCCGCAACATCCGGAAGAAGGAGGATACCGTCCAGTCCTACAATGATGCCAAGGAAGCCGTCCAGACGCTCTCCTTCAAGGGCTGGAACAGCTCCGCCTCCTACAAGGAGTCCTTCACGGAATGGCATGGCAGCATTTCGCCCGATGACGAGAGGAGGCTATATTTTTTCCTCCAGCACCGGGACAGCGATAGCGCCGTCGCTTTCGTGGACGAGTGGTATCGAACGCTGGCGGATGAGGAAGCCATCATCAACTTTGACGTCCAGAACCTCTTCTATACCATGAACCGGATCGTGTCCATGCTGGACCCGGAGGGGATGAATGCCCAGGAGGATTCTTTCCCGCAGGGCTGCTATACGCTGGACGAGCTCCGCGATTATGTGGTCGGCCACATCGAGCGGACCATGTGGATCGGCGCGGGCACGGGGGAGGGCAGTGTGATCACCAGGGTCTGCCTCTACATAGAGGAGAACATGGGGAACGCCTCCCTGTCCGTGGGTGAGATTGCCGAGTATGTCGGCCTTTCCCCGGCTTACCTCAGCACCGTGTTCAAGAACAAAATGAACACCACCCTCATCCAGTACATATCCGCCGCCAGGATCAAGCGGGCTGTGGCCCTTCTCGGGGATCCGTCCGTGCGCTTCAACGATATAGCCGGTCTGTGCGGCTACAATGACAGGAAGTACTTCTCCCGGGTATTCAAGAAGCAGATGGGCGTTTCGCCCGCGGAATACCGGGACTCCCTCAAGAGACAGTGATCGCCAAGGAGGACGCAGATGAACGCACCGCGTAAGAGTATGCTTCGGCGCCGCTTCGAACGGCTCAGCATGCGGCAGAAAATGTGGTTCTCCTTCTCTGTCCCGATTTTTGCGGTCACGGTCATCATGCTCACGGTCACTTTGCTCGTGTTTCAGAGAAGCTACAGGAACCGCCTCATGAACAGCGTCCGGCAGGACAACGCCCAGACCGCCAGGCTGGTGGAGAGCTACCTGAGCAGCATGACTTATATTTCCGAGCAGATCAGCCGGAGCTCGGTGATCCACGACGTTCTGGAGTCGCCCTCCTTCGGCGTGGCCGAAGACAGCCGGGAAAGCTTCGTCGAGTATCTGAGTCTTTCAGATATCATCTCCCAGCTCGAAATCGAGAACATGGATCTCAGGATCGGGCTGTATCTGCCTGATCGGATCCTTTATACCAACAACCAGATGAATTTCTACCCCGTTTCCCAACTTGAGAACCGCGGGGACTACGAAGATTTACTGTCTGAAATGAGCAGAAAAGGCTTCGCATACCGGTTCATCGAGGAGACGGTCAACCTCGGCAACGTCCGCCGCAGCGTGCCCTACTTCTGCCGCCTGGCCCCGCTCGTTATCGTGAACGAGGACGGGGTCAGAAATGAATACGTCATGAAGGTCCAGATCCTGGAGGAGAAGCTGACCAGGGCCCTGCAGAACACCAGCACGCTGGAAGGTTCCCTGGTCCTTCTGATCGACGGGGAAGGGAATGTCATCCACGCCAGCGACAGGCAGAAATACGAGCTCCTACTTCCGGATATAAGCCGATCCATGAAATCCGGAGCCTGGGAAAAAACGGACCTTCACGGCGTCTCCTATCTGGCCGTCGGAACAGCCCTGGATGCCAACGGCTGGCGGATCCTCTCCTTTATTCCGGAATCCAGCTTCAACGCGCAGACGGGGTTCATTTTCTTCATCATCGCCCTGGCTCTTGGGTGCATTCTTCTCTCGGTGTCCGTCATATCGACCGTTCTTTCCCGCTACTATGGGGGGAGGATCGACCTGCTCAACGACCGGATGCGCAACGTCCAGGAGGGCCAGGTCAATGCCCGCATGGGCGATGAGGTCTACGGCGAGGGCCGCGGCGACGAGATGGACGAGCTGTATCACAATTTCGATTACATGATCGAGGAGGTCAGGCGCCTCCTCAAGGAAGAGTACCAGCTCGGCAAAAGTATTACCAAAGCGGAGATGAGGGCCCTGCAGGCCCAGATCAACCCGCATTTCCTCTACAATACCCTGGACATTATCAACTGGGGCGCCATGGACCACGGGGCCGAGGACGTCGCGAGGATCGCCAGGGACCTGGGGCTCTATTACCGGCTGTCCCTGAACCGCGGGAGCTCTGTCATCAGCCTGGCCGACGAGATCCGGCATGTGGAAGCCTTCATAAGGATCGAGAATGTTCACTATGACAATGCCATTGATTTTTCCTTCGACCTGCCCGAGGAGCTGAGTCGGTATGCCTGTCTCAATGCCATCCTCCAGCCGATCGTGGAGAATTCCATCGTCCACGGTATGGCGGAGCATCCGGAGATCGACCGGACCAGCATTTACATCGGCGTCTCCCGGCAGAAGGACGATATCCTGATCAGCGTGACGGACGACGGGCCTGGCATGAGCGAGGAGAAGGCTGCGTCGATCACCGTCTACAATCCGGGGGCAAAGGGACACGGATACGGGATCGCCAACACCAACTTCCGGCTCCAGCTCTGCTACGGCCAGGAATATGGAATCACCTATTATCCGGCGTCACCTCATGGAACGGTGGCGGTGGTCCGGATCAAGGCGCTGACCATGAACGAGCTGGAGAAACTGGTCAATGAGTGAGAAGCGGCGGGGGATCCGGGAACAGATTTCTCCCGGAAACAGCTCAGACCTGTGTGCTGCGGACGCTGCCTTTACAGAGAGCGGCTTGCGCCCGGACCGGGTCGAATCCCTTGGGTGAGTTCATTTTCCGGCCGGCAGCATCGACCATGCGAATAATACAAAAGGACAGGAGAGCGTGTCCTCGTGACACAGATGCCCTGGCTTGCCTTGCACAAATTGTCAGACCGGAAGTGTAAAAGCTTTCTGCTTTTTGTGCATTATGGCTGAGCCGGGGCTTTTTTTAGTGTCGGAGGAACGAATCAAAGAAAATTCACCCCATGGACGAAAAAAATTAACAAGTTCAGACTTTGTTCACAATTGAGCTGGAAACCATCCACTGCTACAATATAAACAACAGGTTTCCGGCAGTGAAGCCGGAAGCACAATAACTCACAAAGGGGGAAATGTAGCATGAAATTCTTCAAAGGCTTCGCAGAAGAGTTCAAGCGGAACAAAGCTCTGTTCGCCATGGCA
>CACXEL010000112.1 GCA_902766655.1 uncultured Lachnospiraceae bacterium
ACCTACCTTAAGGCCGAGAAGGGCTTCGAGGGCTTCGGCGACCACCCCTACAAGGCTCTGCTGGAGAAGATGTTCTCCGATGCGGACCCCGACTGGGACAAGAAGCCGGACATCAAGTGGAACTTTACCAAGTTCATCATCGACAGGGAGGGCAACGTCGTCGCCCGTTTCGAGCCGACAGCCGATATGGCTGAGGTGGAGGCCTGCGTGAAGTCGCTCCTGTAATGTGACGTGTCCACCGGTATATGACTATGACAGGGCGGCGGGATCTTCCCGCCGCTTTGTTGAACCGCAGGTATTGGAAAGACGGTTTTTTCGCCAATGTGCAGTATTGCTTTGGCGAAAAGGACCGTCTCTTTTTACACTTGTACCAATATTCCGGCTTAAAAATGAGCAAAAACACATTTCTAAACTGTACAAGCCGGGCTTCATCGGTTATGATTATTATGGCTTCGTTTGTACTGCTGTATTGTTTTTATGATCTGTTGATCAGGTGAGGAGTGTATGGGATGAGTCTGACAAATATCATTTCACTGTTCGGAGGCCTTGGCGCCTTCCTCTTCGGTATGGACTACATGGGAGCAGGACTCAAGCTGGTGGCCGGCTCCAAGATGAAGGAGCTTCTGGAGAAGCTGACCCGGAAGCCGATCTTCGGCTTTCTGGTGGGTGCCCTGGTCACCTGCTGTATTCAGTCTTCGTCTGCCACTACTGTCATGGCCATGGGCTTCATCAATGCGGGCATCATGGACCTGGCCCAGGCGTCGGGCGTCATCTTTGGCGCCAACGTCGGTACGACTATCACATCGATCCTGATTGCTCTCGACATCTCCGGCATCGCGCCGCTGTGTATCGCTGTCGGAGCGATTCTGCGTCTCTATTCCAAGAGGAAAAAGACCAACTATATCGGTCAGGTCATCCTCGGTTTCGGCCTCCTTTTCCAGGGCCTTCACACGATGAGCGGATCCATGGCGCCTCTCAAGGACTCTGCTGTTTTCCAGAATTTTATTCTTAATGCCAAGAATCCGTTGCTTGGCTTTTTGATTGGCGCCGTTCTCTGCGCCGTCATCCAGTCCTCTTCGGCAGCCGTCGGTATCCTGCAGGCCCTGGCCATGCAGGGACTCATGCCGCTGTCCTTCGCTGGCTTTATCGTATGCGGCATCAACGTCGGGTCTTCCACGCCTGTCGTCATTTCCTCCCTTAACGCCAAGAACAATGCCAAGCGCGCGGCCATCATTTATCTGCTTTTCAATGCGATCGGTACCGTGATCATGGTGCCTCTGTCGATGGCGACGCCTCTGATTTCCGCCATTGAGACCCATGTGCCCAGCCCGGCCTTCCAGGTCTCCATGTTCCACATCCTCTTCAAGCTGATCACCGGCATCATCCTGGTCCCGCTGACCAACATGGTCGTGACGCTGACTTACAGGATCCTGCCCAAGCAGGCCCATGAGAGCGCCTTCCGCCTGGAGTACATCGACAAGAACGTCATCGGCGATCCCCACGTCATGGCTGTCCAGATCTCCAAGGAAGTCCAGCGCGCGGCATCCATCGTCAAGGCCAACGTGATTGCTGCCTGTGAAGCCCTTCTGACCCTGGACCTCTCCAAGGCTCCTCTGATTCGTGACAATGAAGAGCTGTCCGACTTCCTCACCGAGGAGATTAACGGCTATATCACGAAAATCAATACCACCAAGATGACCGACGAGGTCTCGGCTCAGCTGGTAGGCTCCTTCCAGACCATGAACGAGCTGGAGCAGATCGGAGACCACTGCATCAAAATTCTCGGACAAGCGGAGAAATGCGCTGAGGAGAAGCTGGTCTTCTCGGACGAGGCGCGCGATGAGTTCCGCATCATCTATGAGCAGGATGTCATTTTCCTGGACGAGGCCATGAAGCACTACGAGGAGGGCAAGGGGAACGAGCTCTCAGCGGAGGCTGCCAAGGAGACAGAAGCGGCAATCAACAAGCTGGGCAGCATCGCCCAGAGCGACCACATGGAGCGCATGCGCCTGGGTCTCTGCTCTCCCAACCAGGGTCTCTCCTACGTGGAAGCCCTCAATTCCCTTTCCCGTATCGCCAACCATATTACTGCCATCGCAGAGACGCTGGAGTGATACCCGCAGGGAATCTGTATTGAATGAGTGGCGCTGTCTCTGCGTACTGTCATTTCGACGACCTGACGATGGTCTGCCTGAGCCTGAAATGATCGGAGAAATTCTTTCATTGAGAGAACACGTATATTCCACAGAAATTGAATGGGATGAAGCTTGTTGACGTGAATGGATTTGTCATGGGCTTTCAGACAGCTTTTGGTATGTCGTCATTCTGACAATGGAGCAGGAAAGGAGGGTCTCTGCCATGATCATAGAGCTGAAGGGAAGAATCGATTCCAATAACGCGCCTAAGCTTGAGAGTGATGTTTTTGCACGGCTTAAGGCAGAGAAGCCGACTCAGATCGTCATGGATGCTGCGGACCTGGCCTATATTTCCAGCGCCGGTCTCCGGCTGATTCTCCGGGTCAAAAAGCGTTATGCCGATCTGCGGATCATCAATGTGAACGCGGATGTCTACGATATTCTGGAGATGACCGGATTCACGGAAATGATGACCGTGGAGAAGGCTTACAGGACCATCTCCATAGAAGGCTGCGATGTGATCGGCAGCGGCAGCAACGGGAACATCTACAGGATCGATGACGACACTGTCGTCAAAGTATACAACAATACGGATGCCCTGGAGGAGATACAGCATGAACGAGAGGTGGCCAAGCTGGCACTGATCCTGGGCATACCCACCGCTATTTCCTACGACGTGGTTCGTGTCGGGGAGCGCTATGGGGCCGTTTTTGAGCTCTTGAATGCCAGGACCTTCTCCGAAATCCTGGCCTCAGAACCGGACAGGATGGACTGGTGTGCGGAGGAGTACGTGAGTCTTCTGAAAAAGATCCACGGCACCCTTGTTCCCGAGGGAAAGCTTCCGGATATGAAGGAGAGGGCCAGGAACTGGGCTTCCTTCACGCGTGACTATCTGCCCGAGGAGGCCGGCAATAAGCTTGAGACAATGATCGACGCTGTTCCACACGACGATCATATGCTTCACGGGGATTATCATACCAGGAATGTTGTCGTTCAGGGAGATGAGGTCCTCCTCATCGACATGGATACCCTTGCCATAGGATGCCCTGTCTTCGAGCTGGGTTCCATGTACAACTCCTTTGTCGGGTATTCTGAGGTAGACCACGATACGATTCTGCATTATCAGGGATTTGACCTGGAGACAGGGAAGACCTTCTGGCGTCGGTCATTGGCAGCCTATCTGGGGACCACCAATGAGCGGAAGCTGCGGGAGGTGGAGGACAAAGCCCGTATTGTCGGTTACACCCGCGGCATACGCCGGAGTATCCGCCGCGGCGGCCTTGACTCGGAGAAGGGCAGGGCGGAGATCGACTTCTGGAAGAGTGAGCTGCTGGAGCTCCTTGACAAGTACGATACCCTGCTCTTTGTCCCCAATGAGCTGGAGCTGGAGGCTGTGCAGGAGAATCTCGAGGAAGTCCAGAGCTTTGTGGATGAGCATCTGGAGGCGGCCGGATGTTCCGTGAAGGCCCAGATGCAGATCGGTGTGGCCGTGGAGGAGATCTTCATCAATATTTCGAGCTACGCCTACAATCCGGACACCGGGAAGGCAACTGTGCGCGTGGCGGTATCGGATGAACCGGTGGTCGTGACAATCACCTTCCTGGATCACGGCGTGCCCTATGATCCGCTCGCCAAACAGGATCCGGATGTGTCGATGTCGGCTGAGGAGCGGGAGATCGGCGGCCTGGGTATCTTTATGACAAAGTCTCTTATGGACGATGTGTCCTACGAATATATAGATGGGGAGAATATACTGACTCTCAAGAAGAACCTGTGAGGAGTGAACGGCAGAGAATGAAAACGATGAGCAGGAAGCTTGACCTGCACATTCATACAACTGTCTCGGACGGGACGGATACTCCCCGGGAAATACCTGGCCTCGTCAGGAAGGCCGGCATAGGACTTTTTTCCGTGACCGACCATGATGCCATAAAAGGCGGAGTTCAAGTGCTGAAAGTCCGCAGGGAGGATGACCCCTGTTTCATTACCGGCGCGGAGTTTTCCTGCCAGGATGAGGAAGGAAAGTACCATATCCTGGGTTATGGCTATGATCCTGGGGCGAAGGCCATCCGGGATCTGGCGGCCTACGGCCACTCGCTCCGCATGAAGAAGGTCAGGGCCAGGTTGGATTTTCTGCATGAACGGTTCGGGTTTTATTTTCCGGAGGAAGCCCTCGGGAAGCTGCTTTCCCAGGACAACCCCGGGAAGCCGCATATCGCCAATCTGATGGTCAGGCTCGGCTATACCTCCACCAAGGAGGAGGGAATCCGGCGGTACATTGACCAGCTGAGGTTGGAAAACGAGTATATGCGGCCGGAGATGGCTATTGCAGGCATTCTGGGAGCCGGCGGTATTCCCGTGCTGGCCCATCCTGTATTTGGGAGCGGCGATCAGCTGATTCTTGGAGAGGAACTGGATGAACGCGTCCGTAAGCTCATGGACTTCGGACTGAAGGGCCTCGAGTGCTTCTATTCGGGGTTCACGAAGGATCATAGGGAACAGAGCCTGGCTCTTGCGGATCGATATGATCTTTACGTGACAGCCGGCAGTGATTACCACGGGACCAATAAGCTTGTCGAGTTGGGCGACAACGGGCTGGAGACTGTGTCCGCCTGGCCTGAGGGACTGATTCGATTCCTTGAGGACGTGAATATCGTCGGGAACTTTCTCTGACCGAACAGCCGACCTGCTTTTCGGTAAATGAAAACAATAATGGATCCGGCTCCGGGGACTGACCTTTGGGCCGGATTTTCAAATTCACCGGTTAAACGGACAGAGCGAATACGGATGAACAACATGCAGATGTGAACTGCCGTTGCGTTTTTGCCTTTGTCCGGCAGCCGGCGACATAAGGAGATACAGAAAAGATGACCATACTGGTAGATATGGACGATACCATCGAGCAGCTTCTCAGGGCCTGGATCCGCGGCGTCAATGAGAAGTACGGCAGAAATGCCGTCTATGAGGACTTTAAGACCTGGGATGTGTCAGCCCCCTATCCCGGACTGACAAAGGAGCAGGTCTACGATATCATTCTTCAGCCCGGCTTCTGGAGGACCGTGGAGCCTATCCCCGGGGCTGCAGAAGGGCTGAGGCTTTTGATGGAGGCCGGTCACAGGATTTATATCGTGACGGCCACCCCTTTTCAGTCGGTGTCGGAGAAAATGACCGATCTGCTTTTTAAGTATTTTCCCTTTCTGACCTGGGAACAGGTGATCATCACGGCCAACAAACAGCTTATTCGGGGAGATGTGCTCATCGACGATGGTGTCCACAACCTGGAGGGCGGAGATTACGTCAAAATCCTCATGACGGCGCCCCACAACCTTAGTTATAATGCAGAAGCCAACGGCATGATCCGTGTCCACAGCTGGGCGGAAATCGTGGAAGTAATCAAAGGACTGGAGGAGGACTGAAGAATGGAATACCAGGATATAAACGCAAGGACCATTGACAGATGGATCGAGGAAGGCTGGGAATGGGG
>CACXEL010000113.1 GCA_902766655.1 uncultured Lachnospiraceae bacterium
CTCATGGCGGTCCCCTGGAACGCCCCGATCAACGAGGAGCTGGAGGAATGCGCCTACGGCGTGGACGAAATCATCCACGGCGACCACCTGGAGCGCAAAAAAGAGCCGGTCCCCATCAGCACCTTTCAGCATCTCCCCTTCATCGCCCTCGACAAGGGCAACAACCTGTATGACCGCGTCCTGCACATCTACAGCGACGCCGGTCTTGCCCCCGACATCCGCATCGTCCTCCAGCAAATGACGACCGCCTTCAAGCTGGCCGAGAGCGGCTATGGCGTCACCGTCACCTGCGACCGCCTGGTCAAGGCCTCCTACACGGACCTCCGCTTCTACGACATCGACTCCCCCCTCGCCGACCGGACCTTCTACATGCTCCTGCCCGAGCGGGCCTACACCCCCATCGCCGTCCGCCGCTTCATGGAGCACTTTGAAGCCCAGATCTGAGAGGGGCGGAACAAGGAAAAATCAGGGAGGGGCCCTTTTGAGAATCAGGGACGGTCCTTTTTTTTCAAAAATCGGAGATTTTTGATAAAAAAAGGACCGTCCCTGATTCTCAAAAGGGCCCCTCCCTGATTCTCTAAAAAGACCAGGCGCGGGATTACTTCACAGCCAGGCACGCCCCCTCAGTCACGCCGCCTTCCCCGAAGGCATCGACGGCGGCATAATAGGTCTGCCCTGCATTCAAGGTGGTGAGAGCGGCCTTGGTCCGCCCGTAGACCATGTGGCTGGCGTAGAGCTTGTCTGGCGCGATCCCGTAGCGGATGTTGTAGCCGATGGCGCCTTCGACGGGCTCCCAGGAGAGGCCGGCGGTCATGTCGTCGAAGCGCTTCGACGTGAAGGTCTCGACCTTTCCGGGGGCGGCGCAGTTGCCGCGGCCGAAGACCCGGAGACCGGACAGGGCGAAAGGCTCGTCGTAGGGCAGCTTTTCGGCGGTGACGCGGAGGTAGCGGAGCTTCACGCCGTCAAGCTCGACGCAGTCGTGGGGCAGATTTGTCTCCGCCTCGCGTTTATCCGCGAGGATGGTCCAGGCGGTTCCGTCCTCGCTGCCCTCCAGGAGCCAGCGCGTGCGGAGGGCGGGATCGGGATCGATGTAGCGGTTGGAGGTGTAGACGTTGGAGCGGAGAGACTTGTCGACGTCCAGCATGGGCACGTCCACGTCGGCGAAGTTGATCTGGACGCCGTGGACCTCATAGACCTCTCCCAGGTCCAGCTTGTACCACTCGCCGGCGCTGCCGTCCGCGCACCAAGAGGTGCGGATGTTCTCATTTACAGCCTTTGCCGGCGCATGCCCCTTGCGGGAGGAGGAGGTCATCGCTGCCTTCTTGTAGGAGAGGAGCATCCACTTCGGCTTCACGCTGAGCGGGTCGAATTTCCCTTCGGGGATCTCCAGCGGGTAATCGGCAAACGCCTGGTTGCTAAAGAGGAGGCCGTCCTCGTCGAGACCGGCCGGGAAGAGGCCGAGCCGGCGCTCAAAGTTGGCATTGACGGAAATGCGCATGGTGGCCGCATGCCAGAGGTTCCCGTACTCATCCTCGATGGTCGAGCCGTGCCCCGCACCCGTGATGAAGCCGCCGGTCTTTATGGAGAAGGGATTGTGGGCCTGGTATGTGAAGGGGCCCAGCGGGCTGTCGCCGACATAAACGCCGTCGCCGTAGGTGGCGAGCTCGGTCCCCGGCGCGGCGTACTGGAGGTAGTACCGGCCGTTCCACTTGTTCATGAAGGCGCCTTCGATGAAGGGCTTTTTGTCGGAGCCGGAGAGCTTCATTGCGAGATGGAAAAGCCGCATGGGGAGGCTTTCTTTCCCCTTCTTTTTCGGCCGGCCGGGGTAGTTGGGGCGCTCCCAGCCGTGGGTGTCCGGATGGCCGAAAATGAGTTCCTTCCTCTCGCCGATGGGCGTCATGGTCTCCGGGTCGAACTCCTGCCCGTAGATGGGCGTTGTGTTGGCGCATCCCCAGTAGAAATAGACCCTGCCGTCCTCATCCTGGAAGGTGTTGGGATCCCAGAAGGGGAAGGGCTCGCTGAGCTTCTCGAAATCGTCGCTCATGGGGTCCTTTGTCCGGTAGATGGTGCTGGGGTCGCGGTCCGAGGAGGAGAAAATAAGCCATTCGCCCACCTGCCGCACGTCCGGCGCATACCGGAAGGGCGTGAGATCGCGGTTCTCATGCCAGTCCCAGTGGAGCATATCATCGGAATAGTAGAAGCCGCCGGACATGGAGGCAAAAATGTAGTAGCGGCCCTTGAAATAGATCAGGGTCGGGTCCGCCGACTCGCGGGAGGCCTGGTTGTTGTAGTGCTGGAACTGGTAGGGAATGTTCAGGGGGTTCCATAGGATTCGCTGCATGATGGACCATCCTTTCTATATTGACTTGGTGATACGCCAAAGTGCTTCCTGAAATTGTCTGTGAAATAGCTCTGCGAGCAGAACTGGAGCTGCATGGCGATCTGCTTGACGTCCAGCTCTGTGGACCGGAGCAGTATGGCCGCCTTCTCCAGCCGTTTCCTGCGGACGTACTCCGCCAGGGTCTGGCCCGTCTCCCGCTTGAATTTCTTTGAAAAATAGTACTCCGTGTACCCGGCATAGGAGGCCAGGGAGGCGAGGCTCAGCTCCTCCTCCAGGTGCCTCTCCACGTAGCTGCAGGCGGACTCGATCTCCCTGGAGAGCTTCTGGGCCCGGACGGCGTGGACGCGCTCCACAAAATCCCGCTGCATGGTCGAGGCGATCACGGTCAGCTCCGAGAGGGATTTGACCTTTTCCACACTCTGGAAATAGCGGTCGCAGAGGGTGTAGGCCGTCTCCGGGCTGAGGCCGCCCTCGATGGCCGTGCGGGAGAACAAGGTGGCGCAGACCAGGACCGTGTTTTTCATTTGCCGGAGCGTGTCGCCCGTCTGGGCCAGCTGGCCTATGGTGCCGGTCACCGCCATCCGGTCGATGTGC
>CACXEL010000114.1 GCA_902766655.1 uncultured Lachnospiraceae bacterium
GGTGGCAGCCGGAATGATCTGGTTGTTTTCATTTTTGTAGACGGTGCCCGGGAAGGGCTCGATCCCGCGCTCGACCCACCTGGATAGGTCGATGAGGGCCTGGCGGTGGGCGCCGAGGTAGTTGGTGACCATGTTGTTCTCCATCCAGGTCACGTCGCCGTGCATGCAGTGGTCCATGTAGTAGAGGCGGAAGTCCTTGTCGCTGCCCTTGGACTCGATGACCTTGCCCTTGTACCAGTCGGCGCACCAGGGGCAGGTGGACTCATCCACCAGGGACTGGACCACGATGGTCTTGCCCTGGATGTTGCCGTCCTGGACGGTGCCGGTACCTGTGAAGCCGTAGCCCATGACAAAGCTTCTCTGGGGAATGGTGGGCTTGCCGTCCGCATCACGGAACTGGTCCCAGGCGTGGAAGGAGAGGTCAGCGGGGACCTGGTGGCGGTAGTAGGACTGGATGGCGATGTAGTCGGAGTTGTCGAGGGAGATCTCGTCGCCGGGCTCAATGGCGGAGAGAACGCTGGCCAGGTCATCCATGCCGAAGCACATGCCGATCGTGAGGCAGTTGCCCTCGATCCTGTCGAGGAGGAGGACCTTGCCCGCAGCTTTGCCGGTCAGCGGCTGGATGTTGACGCCCTTCAGGTAGAGGTCATCGCCCTTCGGCACCTCCTCGAGCTCGATCCAGGCACCCTTGCCGTCGGCCAGCATCTTCTGCCAGGCGGTGTCGACACCGTTGCGGTCGTCGATATCAGGCATTTCCGGGGCGGCACCGGGGACGTGGACCTTGCGGACCTTGCTCTTGAACTGAAGCCTGTCGTGGGAAGCACCGCTCTCGGGGTCGGCGCCCTCGTAGCCCGGCACGGTCCAGAAGTCCGTGAAATAGGTCGGGTCGGCGCGCTTGACGCCGGGGGTCAGGACCGGGAGAGAGCCGTCGTTGATGTTGCCGTTGGCCTCGCAGTACCAGATCCTGGGGTCGAAGCCCATGGTTGTTATTTCCTTCAGCATGGCGGCCTCTTCCTCGTTCAGGCCGTCGTAGGGATTTCCGCTTCCGCCGGCGTCCAGGTTGTCGACGATTGTCTTAAAGCAGTGGCGCAGGACGCGCTGGCCCTGGGCGTGCATGGTGATGGTGTTGGGCAGGCTGACGGGGGAGCCGATGACGTAGGGAACGGCGCCGTCCCAGGCATCGGTGTTCTCAATGCAGGCCATGGTCTTGTAGCCGCCGCCGCTTCCGCCAAAGACGTAGCCGTACGGACGGTCGCAGCCGTAGAGCTCCATGGCTTTCACGCGGGAATACTCGGCGACCGCCGCGCTGACCTTCCAGACGATGGTGGGGTCGGCCATGCCGCCGAAGGCTGCGCCGGAGCCCATGTTGCTCTCGACGAAATAGCCGCCGTGGAGGAGGGAGAAGGCGATGATGTCGTCCTCGCCCGTCTTGGGCTGGGAGGCGACTTCCTCATCCGGGCCCGGGAAGGGGGAGAGATACTGGAAAAAACGGCCCTCGAAGGCTTCCTTTTCCGGGAAGGAAAATGCAAACTTTGCCCCTGTTCCTTCGAATTTTCCGTGCACATAAAGGTAGGGAATGGTCGTGCCGTCCGGCATCGTCCTCACTCGTTTCTCTTCAAGATCGATGAGGGGGTGGGAGTAGGTCTCGTCAAGCTTGGCATGGTAGATGTTTTTTTCCATTGTATGTTTCCTCCTTGCGTGGTTTGTGGTTCCGGCTTTCTGATGGCTATATTATAGGGGAGAAGGCTGTGTGATATCAAAGCACGGATTCGTGAAAATAAGCACATTTTCGTCATTCTGTGGGAAGGTGCTGCCCGGCGGCAAGGTGAGAATCAGGGACGGTCCTTTTTTCTCAAAAATCTGAAGATTTTTGAGAAAAAAGGACCGTCCCTGATTCTCACCCGCTCCCAAAAAGTACTATAATAGAAGGAGTATGTCAGAAAGGAGCTTTCCATGAAATCCCTGAATGATCTTCAACCTTTGACTGCGATTGAAGTCAGGCTTCACAGCCTGATGGGAATGGCCTACAGCGGCAATCGGATCGGCACCTGGTGCTATTCTGCCACCAGCCGCCGGCTCTTTTTCTCCTCCGTCATGCATGAGGAGGAGCTGGCCAAGTTCTTCCGGATCGGCGGCTGTTATGACTACGCCTTCGGGCCGGCCAGGGACCTGGGGGTTCCCTTTCTCATGAGCGACAAGATCGGTATGATCTGGCTTGGGGAGTATGTGACCATCGGCGGAGGCGGACGCATGCTGATCCTCATGGGCCCCATGTTCTACGCCAGCACGTCCTCCGAATATGTGGAGAACCTGCTTCGTAAAATGCTCTTCGACGGCGAGATATCCAGCACCGAGATGAACGTCTACCGCATGGTCCTCGGCGATGTCCCGATCGTGTCTGCGCAGACGGTGGTGTCCTACGCGAAAATCCTGCATTTTACCATAACGACCAAATCCATCGGGCCCGGCGACATCCACTATCAGTCGGAACAGCTGGAATCTGAGAGCGGGTCGCCCCAGCCGGGTGAGCGGAGCTGGGTGGACTACAGCCTGGTCCAGACCCAGGAGCAGCTCTTCCTCCAGTGCGTCCGTGAGGGCAACCTCAACTACATGGACGTTTTGAACGACCTCAATTACGGAGCCCTGGAC
>CACXEL010000115.1 GCA_902766655.1 uncultured Lachnospiraceae bacterium
CCGTGCGGAAGAGCATCCGCCTCATCATGGAGAGCGGCATCCCCTATGAGTTCCGCACGACTGTGGTGGACGAACTGCACGGGGCGGCGGATTTCGCCGAAATCGGAAAAATGATCGATGGCGCGGACGCCTTTTTCCTCCAGTGCTTCACCGACCGCGACGCGGTCCCCTACGGCAATCTTCACGCGCCGTCCAGGGAGAAGCTGGAGGAGTATGCAGAAATCGTGAGGCCTTATGTAAAGCAGGTGAGCCTGCGCGGCGTTTGAGATTTAGGAGCGGTAAATGAGAACAAAAGTATATATCGACGGCCAGGCCGGCACCACCGGCCTGCAGATCTATGAGCGGATCGGCGCAAGGGAGGACCTGGAGCTCCTCCGCATAGATGAAGACAAGAGGCACGACACGGAGGAGAGGAGAAAGTTCCTGAACGGGGCAGACATCGTCTTCCTCTGCCTGCCGGACGAGGGCGCCAGGGAGGCGGTCTCCCTGATCGGGAACCCCGACGTGCGGGTGATCGACGCATCCACGGCCCACCGGACAAATGATGCATGGACCTACGGCTTCCCTGAACTCTCACCTGAGCAGCGGAAAGCCATAGCGGCCAGCCACAGGGTCGCCAATCCCGGGTGTCACGCGACGGGATTCATTTCCTCGGCCGCGCCGCTTGTCAGGATGGGCATCCTGCCGGCGGACTATCCTCTGACATGCTACTCCCTGACCGGTTACTCGGGCGGCGGCAAGAAGATGATCGCCCAATATGAGGCGGAAGGCCGCGCAGCCTGCCTTTCCGCGCCGGGCATCTACGGCCTGACCCTGAAGCACAAGCACATTCCGGAGATGCAGAAGGCGGCCGGTCTCGTCCATCCGCCGGTCTTCATGCCGGTGGTGGATGACTATTACAAGGGCATGGCCACGACCATCATGCTCCACAACCGCCTGCTGCCCGGCGCGCCGACGGCGGAGGAAATCTGCGCCCGGCTCGCGGACTATTATAAGAACGAACATTTCGTGTCGGTGCTTCCGTACGAGGCAGCCAGGAAGACGGTCTACGCCAACGAGCTGGCCGGGACCAACCACCTGCGGCTCATCGTCTGCGGCTACGAGGACCAGACGACCGTGACGGCCCTCTTCGACAATCTCGGCAAGGGCGCCTCCGGCGCGGCGGTCCAGAACATGAACATCATGCTGGGGCTGGATGAGCGGACCGGGCTCGAGTGACGCAGCGCAGCGGCCCGTCAGGACGGGTATCGAAGAGAGCCCCGGACGGGCAGCCATTCGGTATCCGGGAAAACGAACAGCCTGCCGGGTGCCTGCCCCGGCCGCTGGCCAGACAGGAGAGGAGGCGGATATGAGTAACAACAAGCTGAACGGCATCATTTTTCTGATCTGCGGGGTCCTGTGGATCTTCCTGGGCTTTAAACAGTACACGGAAAAAGGGTCTCTTCCCATGGCCCTTCTCTTTGCGCTGGTGGGGATCAGCTTCGGCTGGAACGGGATCCGGTACTTTCTGAGAGACAGAAGATAGCGCTAAAGGCCCGGTCAGGGTATTATGACGAAGGTCTCTCGGGATGACCGGAAGAGAAAGAGATCGCTCCTGCGGCAAAATGGCAGTCAGCCGGCCGCAGGGGCTTTTTTGTGCCTGCGAAGGGTAAAGTCAACCCCACCGTCCTGTGCCGGCGTCGAGTGGGACGAACAGGAGATCCTGCTTTGGCGGAACGGACAAAAGCTGTCCGATCCGGGCCCGACGGAGTAATCAGGTCTTCTCCGTAAAGCGGTATCCGTTTGGAAAGTGAATCGGCCTATGACAGGAAAAACGGCCATGGCAAAAGTTAGGCGTAACTAAATCGTGCCTTTTTGGAGCACACTTTTGGGCAAAATGACGAATCGATACTCTGATACCTAAACAGGCATCGCCCCGGGGAGGCCCGGAAATCATTGAAATAATCGCAAAGATCTGATACACATCACAAATAATTGCAAAACAGCCGGCCTGATGCGGGAAATATTGGCGAATTAAGCGTAAGTTAGCTGTAGTTATTTTACAAAAATGCGGGATACCGAATATTCGAAGTCGGCACTTATCGATTTTGTGATATAAATATAGAAGTAGGATTTTGCCCTGCAGGGTGGATTCTTCCCATTTTTAAGCAACACGGCATACGGACAGACAAATTATGTATCTGCTGTATAACAAGAAACGTGAAAGGACAGGTGAACATGGCTAAACTGAGTGAAAGTGCTGCGATGAAGATCACTGAGATCTGCGATCGCTACAAGGACGAGAAAACGCCCTTGATGATGATCCTGAGTGATATTCAGAATGAGTACGGCTACATTCCGCTGGAGGTCCAGGAACTGGTCTCCAAAAAGACCGGCATCTCTGTTGCCGAAATCTACGGAGTTGTGACCTTCTACTCCTTCTTCTCTCTGGAGCCCAAGGGCAAGTACATTATCGGCTGCTGCCTCGGAACAGCATGCTACGTCAAGGGCGCCCAGCAGGTCATTGACAAGTTCTCTGAGATCCTGAAGATCAAGCCCGGCCAGACCACGGCGGACGGACTCTTCACGCTCGACGCCCTCCGCTGCATCGGCGCCTGCGGCATTGCCCCGGCCGTCAGCATCAGCGGCCAGGTATATCCCAAGGTCAGCGTCGACCAGGTCGCCAACATCATTAAGGAAATCAAGGAAAAGGAGGGAGCGGTCGCATGATTGGAACAATCGATCAGTTAAACGACAAGTCCGCAGCCTGCACCAAGTGTCTGGATGAGAAGATCACCGGCTCCGACGGCCGCAGACATATTGTGCTTTGCGGCGGTACCGGATGTCTTTCCAGCCACTCCGCAGAGATCAAGGAGAAGTTCGAAGAGCTCCTCAAGGCCAAGGGCATTGAGGACAAGGCCACAGTCAATATCGTCGGCTGCTTCGGCTTCTGCTCCCAGGGTCCCTTCGTCAAGATCTACCCGGAGGATACCCTCTATCGTATGGTCAAGATCGAGGACGCTGAGGAGATCATCGACACCGATATCATCGGCGGCCAGATCGTCGAGCGTCTCCTGTATGTAGATCCCGCCACAAGGCAGAAGGTCTCCAAGCAGGATGAGATCAATTTCTACAAGAAGCAGAGAAGAATCGCCCTTCACGGGTGCGGCGTCATCAATCCCGAGGACATCAACGAAGCTCTCGGCATGGGCGCTTTCCAGGGCCTGAAGAAGGCGCTGTCCATGACTTCCCAGGAGGTCATCGACGAAGTCATCAAGTCCGGTCTCCGCGGGCGCGGCGGCGGCGGCTTCCCGGCCGGCCGCAAGTGGCAGTTCGCCTACAACGTCAAGGCTGACCAGAAGTACGTGGTCTGCAACGGCGACGAAGGCGACCCGGGCGCGTTCATGGACCGCTCCATCCTCGAAGGCAATCCTCTCGCCGTCATCGAAGGCATGATGATCGCCGGCTACGCTTTCGGAGCTTCCGAAGGCTATTTCTACGTCCGTGCTGAGTACCCGATCGCCGTCAAGAGACTGCGCCTCGCCATCAAGCAGGCTCAGGACATGGGCCTTCTGGGCGAGAACATCCTCGGCACAGGCTTCAACTTCAACTGCCATATCCGTCTCGGCGCCGGCGCCTTCGTTTGCGGTGAGGAGACAGCCCTCCTGAACTCCATCGAGGGCAAGCGCGGTATGCCCAGGCCCCGTCCGCCTTTCCCGGCTGTCAAGGGTCTGTGGGGCAAGCC
>CACXEL010000116.1 GCA_902766655.1 uncultured Lachnospiraceae bacterium
AACGGGGAATGTTTTTTGGGCGGACTTAGCTGTGTTCCGTACCTTTTACGCGGTCTTTCACACGTCGTCGCAAGCTTCATTTCGCTTGCGACGTCTTTTTTGCTTCGCATCAAAAGTCATCTCGCGCTCATTCCGCTGCTCCTCCTTTCCGAATCGAACCCGCTGTCGCTGGGCTTCGATTCGGCGGGGAACGGGAGTTCGTATTAGCTCTCCTGCTCTCCACCAAATACAAATGGCTCTCACCGTAAGGTGGGGGCCATTTGCATTTGGGAATGCTCCCGCGGGATCCGAACCCGAGCGGGAGTGAAAGGAGCGCCGCGGTCAGCCGAGGACGCCGTCCTCATTTTCGCAGCACTCCCCTGATCTTTGCCTTCAGGCGCTTTTCGAGCACCCGCGCGCCTCTCGTGCGCAGGATCCATGCGGTATAGGCGCGGACGCGCGGGTCGTCCGTGCTGTATTCTTTCCCTTTCCGGACAAAGCCCGTCATCACGCCGAGGATATCCGCATCCGTCACCCCGACCTCGGGATTCATCGCATTGTCGCCAAGGCAGATATAGTCCTTCTCCCGTACGGCGATCACCCGGTGGAGCACATAGTTCCCGTTCCAGCGGAAGAGCACCGCGTCGCCCACATGACAGCGCGCCGCTTCCTTCCTCGCAACGGTGAACAGATCGCGGCCCTCCCGCAGGAGAGGCTCCATGCTCGTCCCCTTGCTGGTATAGGTGAGCGTGCCGTATTTCTCCAGATACTCCTCAAAGGATACGGGTTGATTCATCCTGCCCTCCGATCTTCGGTTTCATATTCTGATCTCTCCCCGCGCGGGGCATCAAGGCAGATCCTTGCATTAGAAATCCGGCAGGCAGCCGCGGCTGTCTGCCGGTTATCCGATCCTGTCTGCAGCTTATTTGGCCACAAGATTTATGTCTGTGGCATCTGTGAGTTTTTCCCTTCCAGTCGCAGTGGCGGATGCCATAATCACATCCTCGGTCTGGAATCTGACCACTTCCAGATCCATGCTTTCATATGTTTTCTTTTCCATCTCAGTTCCTCCTTTCTCAAATACTCCGATACGTAACGGCCGCTGGCATAGAGAAAACCCTCCGCCTGACGGTCCTATGGTTTTTCAATGCGAAACGGAGAAAGAGCACAGTCATCCCGCCCGGTCCTGTGCACACAGCCCATGCGGATCATCCTGTCGATCCTCTTTCTATTTATAATAAGGTTAGCATATTCAGCGCGATAAATCAATAGATAATTGATCTTGAAATGGGACTGTGAGCGCTGCTTTTCTGCCTGTCCCGACGGCGGCCGCGCCTCTTGCCGCCGCCGCGGTTTCCTGTTATACTGATGAAAAAGGAGGGGTCTGAAATGAAACTGGTCACCTTTGTCCGCAAAGACGCGGCGGAAGAAGAGGTCGGGATCCTGCGGGAGGAGCGGGTCCTGCCCCTGCGCGAACTGGGCTTCCCCTACGCCTCAATGAACGAACTGATTTTGAACGCGACGCCCGGGGAGCGCGCGGCCATGGCCGCCGCTGAAGGAGAGGGACTTCCCCTCACCGCCGTGCGGCTGCTCTCGCCCATTCCGCGCCCGCTGCAGGATGTGCTGTGCCTGGGCCTCAACTACTCCGAGCACGCGCGGGAGGCCTCCGGCTACTCCAAGGACGCCTTCGGCCTCGAGCTCGCCGCGCCGATCTTCTTTTCCAAGCGGGTCGGCTATTCCCAGGGCAGCGGCGCGCCGATCCCCGCGCACGCCGATCTGACGCAGCGCCTGGATTTTGAAAACGAGCTGGCGGTCATCCTCGGCCGGGACGCCTGGCGCGTCTCCGAGGAGGAGGCGGAGGATTATGTCTTCGGCTACACCGTCCTCAACGACGTCTCCGCCCGGGACCTGCAGACCAGGCACAAGCAGTGGACCTTCGGCAAAAGCCTGGAGGGCTTCTGCCCCATGGGCCCCTGCATTGTGACCGCCGACGAGATCCCCTATCCCCCGGCCCTGCGGATCTGGACCACGCTCAACGGCGAACTCCGGCAGGACAGCAATACCGACTGTCTGATCCACAGCATCAGCGAGATCATCAGCGTCCTGTCGCAGGGGATGATCCTCAAGGCGGGGACCGTCATCGCCACCGGCACGCCCAAGGG
>CACXEL010000117.1 GCA_902766655.1 uncultured Lachnospiraceae bacterium
CGTGAGCCCGGATTTCACAAAGATCCTGGCAGCCCACACACGCCTGGCCAACGTCTTCGGCGTTCTGATGCCGATGTAAGTCGTGAAGAGGACGGCCGTCATCATGATCCTGCCGCATTTTTCCGGCAGTTGGATGTCGGCGTACAGCGAGAGGGCTGCCATTTACATAAAAGCCGGCGGATGCCAGGCTTTGCCATAATTGCTGCCGGTGTAATGACCTGAAAAGAAGAACCATGATCTTCCCCTGGACACAATTCTTCCAAACCGTTCAGAGATTTCAGCCAGAGACGCCGAAGCGATATAAAAAACGGACACGACCGTATGTGCGGCCATGTCCGTTTTCTTTATGGTCTTGATTTCAGTTCTTGTGGACCTTGTCGAAGGTCTCCAGGATGAAGTCCTCCGGCTCGGGCGTAACCATGCTCACAATGACGTTGGCAGCCAGGCCGAAAATGAAGGCCGGCAGGAGCTCGTAGATGGCCAGCGCACCGCCCATGGGGGCGATGAGGAACTTCCAGACAAAGATCATGACCGCGCCGACAATCATGCCGGCCATGGCGCCCTGGCGGTTGGAGCGTCTCCAGAAGAGGGCCAGGAGCATGGTCGGGCCGAAGGTGGCGCCGAAGCCCGCCCATGCGAAGGAAATGACGCGGAAGACGGAGCTGTTGGGATTCCAGGCCAGGAAGACCGCGATGACGGCGATGCCGATGACGGTAAGGCGGGCCGCCCGCATGGAGGCCTTGCGGCTCAGCTTGACGTGGGCGAAGTCCTGGAGCAGGTCCTGGGAGACGCTGGAGGCGGCGGCCAGGAGCTGGGAATCGGCGGTGGACATGGTGGCGGCCAGGATGCCGGCCATGATGATACCGGCCATGAGGATGAAGAAAAGACCGTGGTTGCCCATGATGTCCGCAATCTTGATCACGATGGTCTCTGCATCGGAACCGGTAGTCAGGTAGGGAATGAGGCCGGCCTTGGAGATGGCGTTGCCGATGATACCGATGAAGACCGCGATGCCCATGGAGAAGACGACCCAGACGGAGGCGATCCGGCGGGACATGTTGAGCTCCTCCTCCCGGCGGATGGCCATGAAGCGGAGCAGGATGTGGGGCATGCCGAAGTAGCCGAGGCCCCAGGCCAGGGTGGAGATCACCGGCAGGAAGCCGAAGGTGCCGGCCGAGTTGGTAGCCATGTCATAGCCGGCATTGAGCCCCAGGTAGCCCGGCAGGGAGGAAGCGTTATCCATGACGGCTCCCATGCCGCCGGCCTGGTTGATGCCGAAGAAGACGACCACGATGAGGGCGATGGACATGAAGATGCTCTGGATGAGGTCGGTGGTGGAGACGGCCATGAAGCCGCCCAGGGTGGTGTAGCCGATGATGATGACGGCGCCGACCAGCATGGCTGCGTGATAGTCATATCCGAAGAGGGTGTTGAAGAGGGTGCCGACAGCCTTGAAGCCAGAAGCCGTGTAGGGGACAAAGAAGATAATGATGACCAGGGCGGCGATGAGGCCAAGTATATTCTTCTTGTCGTTGTAACGGCGTGAGAAGAAGTTTGGGATCGTGAAGGCCGCGATTTCATCGGAGTAACGGCGCAGGAGCCGGGCGACCAGGAGCCAGTTGAGGTAGGTGCCGACGGCCAGACCGATGACCGTCCAGCCGACCTCCGCCACACCGGCGAAGTAGGCCAGGCCCGGCAGGCCCATGAGCAGGTAGCTGGACATATCGGAGGCCTCCGCGCTCATGGCGGTGACGATGGGACCAAGCTTGCGCCCGCCGATGAAGAACTCGCTGGAGCTTGAACCGCTGCCCTTGGAGCTGAAGTAGGCGCCTACCAGGATCATGGCCAGCAGGTAGACCACGATGATGACCAGAATGAGTGACGTAGATGAGACCATATTCTCCTCCTTTAAAACAGTGACGCAATAGCGTACTAAATCGTACATTTATAAAATATACAATAGGTTCCTGTATTTGGCAAACAAAAATTATAAATGGGAGGCATTTATTGGTAAAAATGGGTACATTTGCCGTCGATTAAAAGGTATAATAGTCATGATCCCGTCAATATGCACAGCAGGCGCCCCCATGAGCAGAAAACGTATCCCTGATAAAAATGAATACAAGGCCATAAAACTCCGCGTCCACCAGATGGTTGAAGTGGGGTTCATTGAAGATGGCCTGAGCCGGAGCTATGACTTCGTGAACCTTCTGGCCATCGCCCTGAACCTGGTTGCGGCCACCATGCTGACATTCGATGGGCTGACGCAGAGATTCGGTGGTTTTCTCGGGGCTGTGGAGGCGGTGACGGTCTTCTTCTTCATGATCGACTATTTCCTCAGGCTCTGGACGTCCGATCTCCTCTATCCCGGGCGAGGGAAGGCGGAGGCCTGCGCGCGGTATGCATTTTCCTTCGCGGGCATCGTGGACCTGCTGTCCTTCCTTCCGTACTATCTGCCGGTCTTCTTCCCGGCGGGAGCGGTGGCCTTCCGGATGTTCCGGGTCATGCGGATCTTCCGCCTCTTCCGCGTCAACGCCTACTATGATTCGCTGAACGTCATCACGGAGGTCATCAAGGCCAAGCGCCAGCAGCTCCTCTCGTCCGTATTTATCATCGCTGTCCTCATGCTGGCATCGAGCCTCTGCATGTATTCCCTGGAGCACCCGGCCCAGCCGGACGTCTTTGAAAATGCCTTCTCCGGCATCTGGTGGGCCACCTCGACCCTCCTGACCGTGGGCTACGGAGATATCTATCCCATCACACCCATGGGGCGGCTCATGGGCATCGTGATCGCCTTTCTGGGCGTGGGAATTGTGGCCATCCCCACAGGTATTATTTCCGCAGGCTTCGTAGAGCAGTACACCCACATGCGGGAGACTGGTCCGGGCGGCGATGGTGAGGGCGTAAGCTTTATCCGATTTAAACTGACCGATGATGACCCTTGGACAGGCCGTGCGGTCGGTTCGCTGGATATTCCCGGCCATGTTCTGGTGGCAGCGGTCCAGCGTGGCCGTAAGGTCCTTGCCCCCAAAAAAGACCTGGTCCTGGCGGCCGGCGACTCCATCGTCCTGGGCGCGGAAGGCGTTGAGGATGAGTGGGACATCAGCCTAAAAGAACTTGTTCTTTTCCATGACCACCCCTTCGTAGGGCGAGAGCTTCGTGACCTTGACCTGTCCCGCCAGAGCTTTATCGTGGGCATCCGGCGCGGCGCGAGTCTCCTCATCCCCGGACCGGATACTCTTCTGCGGGAAAATGACGTACTGATCCTCTACACCCGAAAGCGCATAGCCGAGGCAACTACCCTGGAACTGTGAGGCAACGCATGCTGACCGCCTTCTCCCTCTACAATCTGAACGGCTTTTCCGATGCGGAAAATGAAACCCTGTCTCCGGATGCACCCTGCCCAGCCCTGCCGCTGGCTCTTCTGCGGCGCAGTATGTCCGATTTCGCCAACGGTGCCCGGCTTGTCCTGCCTGAGGACATGGAATTCAGGGACCTGATTTCGCCGGGGGCCGGCTTCCTGTCTCTGGGGCACACGTTCACGCTGGGCAACCCGGATAAGGCGAAGGTCCGCA
>CACXEL010000118.1 GCA_902766655.1 uncultured Lachnospiraceae bacterium
GACCGGGTGCTCGCACACGGGCAGGCAGTGTTCATGGCAACATAGGGCGCGAGCCCTGAGCGAGAAGGAGCGAAGCGGATTCGAGCTCGCACTGCGACAAAGCATGGCGCGGCCCTCAGTCATCCCATATCTGATCAATCCACCGGGACCGGCTCTGCCGGTCCCCCTTTAAGGGAGGTAACAAGTTGACAGTCGGAATCCTTCAGACGGCACTGGAGGTGGGTCTCATTTACTCACTCGTGGCCCTCTCCCTCTTCATCAGCTTCAGCATTCTGAACGTCTGCGACCTGTCCACGGACGGCTGCTACACGCTGGGCTGCGCGGTGGGCGCCATGCTGACCATTGCGGGGCACCCGGTCTTGGCCATCTTCGCGGCCATGCTGGCGGGCGTGTGCTCGGGCTTTGTGACGGCGGCCCTCCAGACCCGGTTCGGCGTCCAGAGTATCCTGGCGGGTATCATCGTGAATACGGGCCTCTACACCATCAATCTGGCTGTCATGGGCTTCTCCTCCAACGTCTCTATTTTCGGCGTTCCCACGGTCTTCTCCATGTTCAAGTCGCTGAGCGAGTCTGACGGGTGGAAGAGCTGGCATGAGCTGGTGATTCTGAGCCTTATCGTAGGGTTTGTTGTCATTTGCATCTGGCGCTTCCTCGGGACGAGGCTGGGCCTCTCCATCCGGGCCACCGGCGACAGCGCACCCATGGTCCGGGCCTCCTCCATCAATCCGGCCTTCACCATCACCGTGGGCCTTTGCTGCTCCAACGCCCTGACCGGTCTCGCCGGCTGCCTGATCGGCCAGTACAACAAGACCTGCGACATCAACCTGGGCACCGGCATGGTGACCGTTGCCCTGGCCTCCCTCATCATCGGCGAGTCCATGACCGGCCGCCGGAAAATGCTGGTCCGCATCATCGGCGTGGTGGCCGGCTCCTGCCTCTATCGGATCTTCATTTCCATCGCCCTCCGGCTCAACGTTCCGACGGAAGCCTTCAAGCTGGTCTCTGCCCTCATCGTTATGGTGGCTATCGTGGCGCCCCGGGCCAGGGACCTCATCCAGTTCCGGCAGTCCAAACAGCGGGCCATGGCCCTCCACAAGGCCAGCCGGGAAGGGAAGAAGTGACACGCGACCGCGCAGGAAAATGAAGCCAAAGGAGCTTTTGCCATGCTGAAAATAGAGAACGTATCCAAGACCTTCAATCCGGGCACCATCAACGAGAAAAAAGCCCTGACAGGTCTTTCCCTTGAGATATATGACGGCGATTTCGTGACCATCATCGGCTCCAACGGCGCCGGAAAATCCACCCTTTTCAACGCCATCGCCGGATCCTTCTACCCCGACGAGGGCTATATCGAGCTCGATGATACCGACATCACCTTCATGCCGGAGCACCGGCGCGCCAGGGTCATCGGCCGCCTCTTCCAGGACCCGCTCCTCGGAACGGCGCCCCACATGACCATCGAGGAGAACCTGGCGGTCGCCTACCTCCGGGCCTCCACCCAGCGCCACCAGTACTTCAGCCGGATCGGCAAGGCGGATAAGAAGCTGTTCCGCGAGCGCCTGGCCCTCCTTGACATGGGTCTCGAGGACCGGATGGACAACCCTGTCGGCCTCCTCTCCGGCGGCCAGCGCCAGGCCCTCACCTTGCTCATGGCCACCGTCGTGACGCCCAAGCTCCTGCTCCTCGACGAGCACACGGCTGCCCTGGACCCGGCCACGGCCGACAAGGTCCTCGAGCTGACCCGCAGCATCGTCCGCGAGCGGTCCATTACCTGCCTCATGGTCACCCACAACATGAAGCAGGCCCTGGAGATGGGCAACCGGACCCTCATGATGGACTCCGGCAAGGTCGTCTTCGACGTCCGCGGTCCCGAGCGCTTCGCCATGACCGTTGACGACCTCCTCAGGAAGTTCGCGGAAAATGCGGGCAAGGCCCTGGACAACGACCGGATCCTCCTCTCCACCGAGGAAGGGGTCTGAGGGTCGGGAGAGCGGGGTTTTTGAGAGTCAGGGACGCACCTTTTTTCTCATTTTTTGATTTATTCGAAAAATGAGA
>CACXEL010000119.1 GCA_902766655.1 uncultured Lachnospiraceae bacterium
CGTTGCCCTTGGACTTGGACATCTTGCCGCCTGACTGGAGCAGCCAGGGGTGGCCGAAGACCTGCTTGGGAAGCGGTTCCTCCAGGCTCATGAGGAAGATCGGCCAGTAGATGGTATGGAAGCGGATGATGTCCTTTCCGATCAGGTGGAGGTCGGCCGGCCAGAGCTTCTTATAGAGGTCGCTGGAGTTGCCGTCCGCATCGTAGCCGATGCCGGTGATGTAGTTGGAGAGGGCATCCAGCCATACATAGACCACGTGGCCCGGATCGAACTCGACCGGGATGCCCCAGTCGAAGGAGGTCCTGGAGACGCAGAGGTCCTGGAGACCCGGCTTCAGGAAGTTGTTCATCATCTCGTTCTTCCTGGACTCGGGCTGGATGAACTCCGGATGGGTATTGATGTGGTCGATGAGGCGGTCGGCGTACTTGCTCATCTTGAAGAAGTAAGCCTCCTCGCTGGCGGGCTCCACGTCGCAGCCGTCCAGCGGACACTTGCCGTCCACCAGCTGGGACTCGGTGTAGAAGGCCTCGCACTCCTTGCAGTAAAGGCCCTTGTACTCGCCCTTATAGATGTCGCCCTTGGCGTACATTTTCGTAAAGATCTTCTGGATCTGGCGCTCATGGTCGGGATCCGTGGTGCGGATGAACTTGTCGTAGTCGACGTTGACGCAGTCCCAGATCCGGCGGATCTCGGCGGCGGTCTTGTCCACGAAGTCCTTAGGAGTCATGCCTGCTGCCTTGGCCCTGTCCTCGATCTTCTGGCCGTGCTCGTCCGTGCCGGTCTGCATGAAGACATCGTAGCCCTCCAGCCTCTTGAAGCGGGCCAGGGCATCCGCCATGATGATCTCATAGGTGTTGCCGATGTGCGGCTTGCCGGATGCGTAGGCTATGGCCGTTGTTATATAGTATTTCCCTTTATCTCCCATAAAGTCCTCCTTGTTGCGTAAAATGAGCGCCTTTCACGCTTTCCATCCATCATACCTTATTTTTTTTGAACAGTAAAGTGCGATTCCGCCTCTCACACCTCCGTGAGAAGTCTTTTTCCCGGCAGCGGGTCCACTCGCACGCTGGCCCCTCCGTCAGGCATTTTGCAGAGCCATACCCTGCCCGGCTTCCGCGTATCCGCCGGCCTCTCTGTCAGGACATCTTCACCCGGTAGAGCCGGAAGCTTTCCTGGCCCACAGTCTCAGATTCGGTCGTGTAGACGGTTTCCATGACGGTACTCCAGATGTCCATGTCGCTGAGGACGGAATTCTCCGTGGTAAGCAGGTACCAGGTATCACCGGGGGCCGCCAGCCCGTTCAGGGCCATGGCTTCGGTCAGTTCGGTGTAGGTCTCGGGGGCCTCGGCGTCCGGGACGACCATGCCGTCCGGCAGCATTTTCCCGTAGAGCAGGACGCCCAGATCGGTCCCGTGGACCATGTCAGCGATCTTCAGATCAGGATCGTTGGCCGCGACCGACATGGCGTAGCGGCTGTCGGCGGTCACCACCAGGTCGTCCCCGGCGATGAGCCGGACCTGGGCGGCCGTATTCCTGGCGTCGCTGTAGAGAAGGCTCATGTCGGACCGGATCACGCCGAAGTAGCCGATCATCGGCAGGAAGAAAAGGAGCCCGATAAAGATCTGCAGCTCCACGTTGCCGGAGGAAGCCGCGGTGTAGACGTGGACCATGGTCTCGTCCCGGGTATAGCCCAGCACGACCCAGACGAACCACACCGTCATGAAGAAGGTGACCATGCCTGACTGAACGGGAATATTGCCCACCATGTAGGAAGCGATCCCCTGGAGGGCGATGCCCAGGACCAGGATAAAGGTCTGCCAGGGCATCCGGACCGTGAAGAAGACATGTCCCAGCGCGAAAACGAGGCAGAGGATCAGCACCCACTGGATCACAATGTCCATGCCCGAGGCCTGGCCGACCAGTGTCAGCGCCACCCGGACAAGGCTCCGAAGGAGACTGCGGAAGCTCCGGACCTTGAAGGAGAGGCTGCTGCCGGACAGCAGGTAAAGGGAGTACCCGAAGCTGGCCAGGGGCAGGAGGAAGGGCAGAAAGACCTTGAGCATGCCGCCGAAGGTCCTCATTTCCGGATTGCGCCTGCGGACCATCAGGCTGATGACGATGTCGGTGCCCAGAAGGGCGGCCGCAAAGCCCCAGAGTGTGATGTGGGTCTGGAAGAGCAGGGCCACCAGGATCCAGTAGAGGAGCCACCGCTGCCGCCTGACCGGGAAAAGGGCTGCCAGCGCGACGATCAGGAATACCGCCGTCGAGAAAGGCGTCAGCTGGATCCCCAGGAAATAACCGAAGACCGGTGAAATCACCATGAGGATGCTGAGGGCCGGATGGAAGGGCGAGCACAGGAGCACAATGAGCGCCGCCCCGGTCATGAAGACCAGGGAAATGAGGCCCGCCATGGCGAAGGGCACTCCCAGGTTCTTAATAGGCATGAGGAGCAGGGTCGTCAGGACCGGGAACCCGCTGCCCGCCAGGTTCTCGCCGCTAAGACCCGTCAGGTAGACCAGGGCCTCCGCACTGCCCGGCTCATGCCTGGTCAGCAGAAAGAAATTCATGACAACGTAGATCGCTGTCACCGGTATCGCGTAGACAAGACGTTTTGCTGTCGATGGTCTGTTTTCCATTCGCTTCCCTCCTTTATTTCTGAAGGTATCCTGCCCGGACGGGCGTCCTTTAGGCTCCGGCCGGTCAGCCGGCCTGATCGACCCGGATGATGTAGGTCTGCTCCCCGTCGGAGAAGGCCACGTCGCCCAGGCGCTGCAGCAGGGCGTCATTGAGGGCAGGGTACTTTTCCCGTTCCAGGACGCCGATGTATATGTAGTCGATGTCGTATTTGTTCACCAGGGCGCGGACTTCATTTTCATCCGTGCCGGTGTAGATGACTTCAATGTCCGCTGCCCTCGCGTTCAGCTGTTCCGTCCCGCTTCGCCACAGCCACTCGTGGACGTACCAGCCCAGGGGCGTCGCGAGGCCCGTGGCCACGGAGACCCGCTCGTAATCGCTGTAGCTGTCGCCCGGCGCCTCCAGGACCACGCCGGCCCCGTTATCGTTGCGGTTGAGATAATCGATGGCCTCAAAGTCCTCGAGGAAGCTCTCCCCGACGAAGACCGACGCGTCCCGGCTTATCTTTCCGGAAGGATCCAGGACGTTGCCGAACCAGTCCCTGACGCCTCGGAACGTGTAGCCGCCCGTCAGGATCAGGCACACGAGCCCCAGGGAGGCCAGGACGAAGGCCGCCCGCTTGCCCAGGGCCATGGCCCGGATGAAAACGTAGCCCATGACAAGGCCCAGCAGGATGAAGGCCTGGTAGGACAGCTTGAACATGGTGTTGGCCCGGTAGTAGTCGCCCTGGTAGATGTCCTTCACGTAAATGACCTCCGGCAGGAGCACGAGCCCCAGCCCGCAGAGGGCGAAGAGCAGGGCCGCCAGGTCAGGGAAGTGGGGGGCGAACCGCGCGGGAACTCCCTCTTCCGCGGAAGCGCTCTTCCGGTATTCCGCGGCCAGCATGCCCGCAAAGAGCAGGACCGCAAAGACGGGCAGGCCCCAGAGGACCAGAAGCTGGGCAAGGCGGGTATGGGAGTGGGTCGGCCCGATCTCCGAGGAGATCATCTCGAAGGTCGACGTGAAAGGCAGGCAGGCGACGTACCCGGCCGCAAAGACCAACGCCGTCTCCGCCAGCATGGGTGGGAGAAAGCGCTTCAAATCGTAATCCGCAGCCCGAAGGTTGGCGAAAAAGACGATGGACCCGCAGACCACCACATAGATCGGGAAATCCCAGTAGTTGGTCCACCGGAAGAGCCCGGTGAAGATACCGATGATCCAGATCTCCGGCTGGCTCAGGGCCTCCCGGAGCCATGCGGGCAGGGCCTGCCAGGCGCGGACCAGGGGGTTATCCCGCTTCGAAGAGGGCATGAGCGGCTCCGTGCCGGCCCCTCCCAGCTTCCTCCGCCCGTAGGCGTAGGCCACAGCCGTGACCGTCACCACGAAGATGATGTCCACATAGTGGGCGTGGAGATCTCCCAGAATGGTCGAATAGGCCGGGAATTCGTGGATCGTCTTGTCCGGCAGGTCCGGGTCGTAGCCGATGTAGCGGGTCGCGTCCGGGAACCAGTAGCGGCCGTCCGAAAGCCCCAGGAGCGGCTTCAGCAGTGCATAGATCACGTAATGCATGTTGCCGCAGTAGGCCACCGCCGTACCCGACACCGCCGCGGAGAGGTAGTGGAGAAGCCTGCGCTCCGGCATCCGGTCCGCCATCATCTGGAAAGCCAGGCTGAAGGGAAGGGTGAAGGAAAATGCAGCCACCGTGGCCCGCATGGCGTTGTAGCCCACTCCCACGCTGATGCCTGTCAGCTTCGTGAGCCAGGCAGCCACGAACTGGCCGCCGTAGTAATAGTTGATGGCTTCCCCGGCGAACCACATGTCCTCGAAGGGCATGTAGAGGGCCCGCGTCATGGCCGTCATAAAGGCGTAGTCCATGAACTTCTCGGTCCCGTAAGCCTCCGGCTTGAAGCTGATGATATAGATCCAGAGAGCCAGGAGCCCGGCAAAGAGGGCCTCCTCCACCAGGATCTGCACAACGTCCAGCTTCCGGAAGACCTTATTCAGGTCAAACCCGATATAGATGACCAGATTCAGCAGAAGGAGGACGCCGACCACCAACCTGCAGTTCTTCATGACAAAGGAGAGCAGATGGAGGGTGTTGAGCACGAAAAATACCCACACGGACAGGAGGATGCCGATGGTCTTCGAGACCATCCAGCCGCCGTCCCGAAAACCGCGGCACAGGCAGGCCGTCAGGGGCATAAAGCCCACGCCGATCGCCAGAATTGCCAGATACCAGGTAAACATATTCAAATTATTCCGCTCCTTCTTCCCACTTCCGGGCAGCCGCTGACCGGCATACCACATTTATTATACCATCTCCCAAACGCAATGAACAGTATGAAACGAAGTGGACCTGATGCCGTCCGGAGCGCATGAATAGTCAGACTATTTATAACGATTCTGTTCATTTTCGTCATTAGTTCTCGATAACCCCTTGTCGTTTAACAACTTGCATGGTAAATTATATACAGTCGACAGGAATTGCGGAATTTTAACATTCTTGCAGCGCGACGGACTGCTCCTGCCGACCGGAAGATACCATAACGACACAACAGGCCGAATGGCACGAAAGGAGATATTACAATGGCAAAATGGGTCTGTTCAGTATGTGGTTACGTTCATGAAGGCGACACGCCGCCCGAGAGATGCCCGATCTGCAAGGTCCCGGCATCCAAGTTCAACAAGATGGAAGAAGGCGAGCTGGTCTGGGCCGCTGAGCACGTCGTCGGCGTGGCCAAGGGTGTTCCGGAAGACATCCTCCAGGGCCTCCGCGAGAACTTCGAGGGCGAGTGCTCTGAGGTCGGTATGTATCTGGCCATGAGCCGCCAGGCCTTCCGTGAGGGCTATCCCGAGATCGGTGACTACTATCACCGCGCCGCCCTTGAGGAGGCCGAGCACGCCGCCAAGTTCGCCGAGCTTCTGGGCGAGGTCCTGACCGACTCCACCAAGAAGAACCTGCAGATGCGCGTGGATGCCGAGAACGGCGCCACAGCCGGCAAGACCGAGCTGGCCAAGAAGGCCAAGGCCCTCAACCTGGATGCCATCCATGACACTGTCCATGAGATGGCCCGCGACGAGGCCAGACACGGCAAGGCCTTCAAGGGTCTGCTGGACAGATACTTTGGCTGATCAAAACGGCAGGAGGACGGACCTTATCCGTCCTCCTTTTTGTCTCTTCCAGGCATCTTTGACGGCCGCATTCATCGAATTCCGAAGGGCATGAGACGCCATCGCTCCGCCCTGTCCGGCAAGGATGCGGAAAAGGGGGTTTATTATGAAAAAATGCTCAGATCTTCCGCCCTCCGAACTGGATCGTATCCTGTCCTGTTCACACACCAAACGTTGTCTCCTGAAGGCAGGCGTGACGACAGGGGATCAATTGCTTTCCCTGTCCCGCGATGACCTGCTTAAGATCAGGGGAATCGGGCAGGTGATCGCAGACGACGTCATAAGGCAGCGGGAGGCGTATCTTCTTCTCAGGTCCTCCCGTGAATCACAGGGCTTTGAGGGTTGATCCCGGAACTCATGAATGTTGAAAAGGGGCTGTCGCATGACGGCCCCTTTTTCAATCCTTATATCAAAATGCCCTGCGGAGGGCAGCCTTCTGCCCGTTCCGCGGTCCTCCGCCAATACGTTTCCTCCCAAAAACGAGGAGTGCCCCGGTGGTCTCCCACCGGGGCAATTATTATGAAAAAATGTTGTGAGGTCTCATCTCACCGGGTTTTCACCGTCTTTTCTCAACTGCATTTTATGATAGCACCGAAATATGAACAAACTATGAACAAACCCGGAGCCGCTCATTTTTCCACAATTTTCATCAATTAATCCTTCGTTCATTGTGCATTTCACACAAATTAAACATGCTTAGCCGCCTACGGCTGTGCGGCCCACCTCCAGGCACCGGCGGGCTGCGAAAATGAGGACCGGGTGCGTTATCAGACGCCGAACCGGCCCCTGAGCCAGGAGAGGACCGCGTTTATGAGGCCGGAGAACTGGCCGAGGAAGCCTGTCACCGACTCCTGGGTGATGCCGTACTTCTCAAGGTCCAGGTCCATCCCCCGGATCTGGTCGTAGATATTCTGTGCCTGGCTGGTCAGGTCCCTGGCATCCAGGTCGAGCTGCGAGAGCTTCTCAAGGAGGTCCAGGATCAGCTGGCGGTCCTCCGCCGAGAGGCTGATCTCCATCTGGCGGGCAACGTCATCGACGGCTTCGCCGAGATCTTCCTCGGAAGAAATGTCATTTTCCGCCATGATCTGCTTGACGGTGGCGATCAGCTGGGCCGCCTTCTCCGGATCCTCGAGAGACTCCGCGATCTGGCCGGTGGTGACCAGCTCATCCGTGGCGCCGTCCAGCAGCTGGGGTGAAATGATCTCGCCGGTCTGCTCCTGGTAGGCCTTCATGGCGCCGATCAGGGCGGCCGTTCCGGACAGATTGAAGGGGCCGGCCACCACTACGTCGGCGTTCTTCATGCCGGCGGTGGCCAGGGCGTTCTCGTACATGGCCGGCGTGACGTAGGTGATGTTGTGGGTCTCCACGACGATGCCGTGACCTGCCTCCCGGCTGGTGATCTTGCAGGACGAGAGGGCGTGGGTACCGATCACGGACTCATCCAGGTAGGCGTCCAGGTATTCATGCTCCTCCGCGTTGGTCACCGTGATCACCTTTATGCCGGCCAGGTCAGCCTCGGTGAGTCCGAGGAGCCGGAGGACTTCCGCCCGCTGCTCACCGCTCAGGTCCGCGCCGAGGGATACATAGGTCGTGCCGGCAGATGCACCGGTACTTCCGGCCGCTGCGCTCTCGGTCACCTCGGCCTTGGGGCCGTCGTTCACCAGCAGCGCAGGCCCGGCAGCCTGGGCAGTCACGGTGCCGACGGTCATGAGTGCTGCCATAAGGAGGGCAGCCGCTTTCCAGATCTTCTTCATGTAATCTCCTTTCCGCCGCAAAAGCGGCATGGATATCAACGTGCCCATTATACACGGAAACGGAGCAAGAGACTCTTAAAGTTTTGTAAAGATTTTGTGTAACGCTTCCGCACCGGCGGGGCGGGGTCCGGCACAGCCAGAACACTGAACAGCTGCTTCCGGCACAAACGCCTCACTTACCGCTGCGCCGTTATGCCTTCCACTCCGGCCTTATTTCGTACAGGGCGTCCGCGATCGCGCCGAAGTCGGCCAGACTCAGCTGTTCCCCGCGGACAGTCGGCGCAAAGCCGCACCTCTCCACGGCCTGCGCCGCCTCCTCCTTGGAGAAATGAAAACCGGCATAGTGGCTGATTCCGTTGGTCAGGGTCTTCCGGCGCTCGTTGAAAGCTGCCCGGATCAGGGCAAAGAGCAGGGCTTCGTCCCGCACCGCCACCGGCGGCTTGTCCCGGCAGACCATGTGGACCACCGCGCTCTCCACCTTGGGCTGGGGAATGAAGGCCGACGGCGGCACGATAAAGGCGATCTCAGCCTCCGTGTAGTAGGCCACCGCCAGCGAGAGGGCGCCGTATTCCTTGCTGCCCGGCCCAGTCACCATCCGCTCCGCCACCTCCTTCTGGACCATGACGGTCATGCTCCCGATGGGCGCCCTGCCCTCCAGGAGGCCCATGATGATGGGGGTGGTGATGTAGTAGGGGAGGTTGGCCGCGATCTTGATGGGGCGGCCTTCATTTTCCCGGGCGGCGATGGCGGCGATGTCCGTCTTCAGGATGTCGGCATTGATGACGTCCGCGTTGGGCCAGTCGGAAAGGGTATCCGCCAGGATCGGCAGGAGGCTCCGGTCGATCTCGACGGCCGTCACACGGCGGGCGGCGTCGGCCAGATACTGGGTCAGGGTGCCGATGCCCGGCCCGATCTCCAGCACGAAATCGTCCTCCGTAATTCCCGCGGCGTCTATGATGCCCGAAAGGACCGCCTCGCTGATCAGGAAATTCTGTCCGTATTTTTTGCGAAATGTGAACCCGTATTTTTTCAGGACCTCCCGGCAGCGGCCGGGGTTCCCGAGATATGGTCTGGCCAAAGTAAGTGCACTCCTTCTTATAAAAATGTCTCCACGCAAAATGGCGTGGAGACATGCTGCTGTCGTTCCGTATCAGTCCTCGAAGTCCTTCTCCTTCAGGTATATGCGGCCGCTGGGGTCCTTGCCCTTCCGCGAGAAGCGGCGGGCCAGACGGTGGCGGTTGGCCTTCTCGATGGCCTTGTCCACCATTTCCTTGACCTTGCCGACCGTCACGGGCTCATCGTACTTCTGGTTCTGGCCGATGATGGTATAGAGGGCCAGGGTGCCCATGTCGTCCATCTTGTAGCCCATCTCGCGGGCGTAGGTCCGTGCGAAGGTGACAAGCTCGTCGTTGGTGAAGACGGGCACGGTGATGCTGGAGGTGAACTTGGCGGCAAATTCCGGATGGGTGACGGTGAGCTGTCTCAGGTCCGCCTTCTCATCCTCCAGAATGACGACCAGATCGTCGGTCCTGAACTCCATGGCCCGGTTGAGACCATCGATGGACTCCTCACTCAGGCCGCCGGCTCCCTCGATGACCAGGAAGCCGCCTGCCAGAATGCTCACGATGCTGGCCGGATCCTTCTTGTTGAAGTCCTCCGCCACGATCTTGCCGACCTTGGCGGCCCGGATATCGAGGTCCTTGCAGATGAGCAGGATGAGGCTGTCGGCAAGACGGGTCTTGCCGGCCCCCTGCCGGCCCATGAGCAGGATATTGCCGGACCGTGAAGTCCGGTCGCCGGAGTTGTTGTGGACGTCCGCCAGCGCAACCGTGACCTGGTCTCCCACGCCGGGCACGCCGGCGAAATAGGTCAGGACCTTGGTCTCGGTCTCATCCAGCTTTCTGGGCTCCAGCGGCTGACGGCCAATGATCTCCGGCCGCTCCATGATATGGTCGATCAGGGACTTGCTGGTCTCCTCCTCGGCCACGCTGACGCTGGAAATGTCAGTCAGAACACCGCCTCCCGCCACCTTCTCCTCCTGACGGAGGTCTTCCTCGTCGGCGAAGAGTTCTGCCGGTATTTCCTCGTTATAATTGTCCTGAGGACCGAAGGTCTCCTCATAGATGGCGGCAGCCATCTTTTCTTCCTCGCGGCGCCGCAGGGCGGCCTCGATCAGGGCGTCCAGGCTGTCGGTCTCCGGATGGGTGGGCCGTGCCGACTTGTAATCGAAGGTGCCGGCCTGCATGACCATGTTCCTGGCTGCGGTCTCGGGGTTCAGGAGATAAGAGCTCTCTGTCAGGTTGACGTCCTCGAAGACCGGGGCAGTCTCAGCTTTCTTGGTGACCGCTCTGGCGGCCTCCTGAAGGCTGACGCCGCCCTCGAGGGCCTTGCGCAGCTCCTCCTGGAAATTGAAGGGGCGGGTGAGACCCAGGGATTCGTCGGTCTCCTTCTCGAAGAGAGACTTGTAGAGGGCCCGCTTTCTGGCCAGCTCTGCCTCCTCGGGCGTCATCTCCGGCTCCGCCGGTGCAGTGGCAGCCGCTTCGGGCGCAGGCCCGGCAGCCGGTGCAGTGACCGGTGTTTCGGCGGCTGCCTCGGGTGCGGCGTCGGCCGTATCCGGCGCAGACCCGGCGGCAGGAATCTCTGCATCAGCAGTCTCCGCAGGAGTCGCAGCAATGGATGCCGCAGGTCCCTCAGAAGCGGTATCCCAGGCAAAGTGCGGTGCTTCTTCCGCTGCCTCGGCTCCGGCCAGGGCTTCCGGCACATCGACTTCCGTGATTGCCAGGGTATCTTCTTCATTGTCGGTGGCAGTTGCGGAAGCCGGCGTCTCCTCCGTCTCCTCAGCGGCTATCATCTCAAGGAGGGCTTCCTCAGCGGCCGCCTCCCAGACAGCCTCCTCGGCGGCCCGGGCCTGGTCCGCAAGGCCCGCCTCGCTCAGATCCGGCGCGGACAGACCGGATCCGTCCGGTGCCGGCTGGTACTCTTCTTCCGGGGCAGCCTTTTCTGCCGCAGCTGTCTTCTCGGCCTCTTCCGCTGCGATCCGGGCGGTTTCCTCCGCCGCTGCCTTCTCAGCTTCTTCCGCGGCTATTCTGGCTGCCTCTTCCGCAGCGATTCTGGCTGCTTCCTCTGCTGCAGCCTTCGCGGCTTCTTCCGCGGCGGCCTTCTCGGCCTCTTCCGCGGCGATCCGGGCGGCTTCCTCTGCCGCAGCCTTCGCAGCTTCCTCCGCGGCGGCCTTCTCAGCCTCTTCCGCGGCGATTCTGGCGGCTTCTTCCGCAGCAGCCTTCGCAGCTTCCTCCGCGGCGGCCTTCTCGGCCTCTTCCGCGGCGATCCTGGCGGCTTCCTCTGCCGCAGCCTTCGCAGCTTCCTCCGCGGCGGCCTTCTCAGCCTCTTCCGCGGCGATTCGGGCGGCTTCCTCTGCAGCAGCCTTTTCAGCTTCTTCCGCAGCAGCCTTCGCAGCTTCCTCCGCGGCGGCCTTCTCAGCCTCTTCCGCGGCGATCCTGGCGGCTTCTTCCGCAGTAGCCTTCGCGGCTTCTTCCGCCTCAGCCTTTGCGGCCTCATCAGCAGACGCCTTCGCAGCTTCCTCCGCGGCCCGGTCCGCCTCGGCGGCGGCCGCGAGCAGGTCTTCATTTTCCCTGAGACGGACGACCTGGGCCGCCAGTTCGCTTCCTGTCTCCGCGAAGAGGGCGTTCAGGTCAACGGCAGCAGTCGCAGCCGGCTCCTCGGGAGCAGTTTCCGCTGCGGGCACCGGACGGTCGGTGGCGCCGAAATTCTCCGGCTCCAGGGCCTTGACGTTGGCGGCATCAAAATCAGGCGATTCGTAGACGATCGCCTTCTCCATGGACTCCTCGGCCTCCTCCTGGGGCTCCTCCACGGGCGTTCTGATGCCCGCAAAGACCTCGCGGATACTGTCGGCCAGCTTCTGCTGGATGTCCTCCTCATTGTTGGTCCCGAAAACGGACCTCGCGCTCGTCACCATGGCGGGCGCGCGCAGCTCACCGCGGCTGGTATTCAGGGCCTCGCCGGCGGCGGCGTTCATCTTCTCGATGGCCTGGGCGGTGCTCATGCGGGACGCCCTGGCGTCCGGACCGGCCACGAAGGTGTAGCCCGTCCCGCCATCGCGCAGGCGGTAGCCGCCGTTGTCGCGCTTCTGGGGCGTATCGGTGCCTTCCGCAGCCGCCCTGTTGAAACGGTTGTCATAGAGCTTGCGCTGCATGGTCGTCAGCGGGCGGATCGTCATTTTGAGTTCCATGGCCCGGGTCACATAGCTGCCGTCCGAGAACCAGAGAATGAGGTCATCACACTCCTCTATGCACTTTTCGTCCTCGCCGTTCTGCTTGTAGAGCTCTGCCAGCTCGTAGGCCCACCTCTCGGTGTACTCCCGGTCCTTATACTCCTTGAGGATGGCGATCTGCTCGGGCAGGGAGGCCCCGCTGGCCTTGAGCAGATGGTACTTGAGGATGTAACGGCCCGTATCATGGGGCGCGATCCGCTCGAATTCCTCGCAGTAATGCTGTGCCTCCTCCAGGTCGCCCAGCTTGAGAGCCATCTCGGCCATCCGGTAGACCACCATCTTGCCGCCCCTTGAGCTCTTCAGGGCGTAATTCAATATCGTCCAGCTGTCGTTGAGACGCTCTGTCTTCTCGTAGATTTCCGCTACCATGCAGAGGATCCGGACACTTTTTACTTTTCTCCAGTCGATCGTGTCCGCGATCTTGGCAGCCTCGGTGAAATCTCCGTTGGCAGCCAGACGGCTCATCTGATCCAGTCTGATTTTATACTCGGCTTTATCCAATCTCAATCACCTCGTAATTCCCCTTCCAGTCCTGTCTCCCCTGTTGCTATCGATCATCGCCGGACCTACCCCTTCAAAAGCCCGGCGCAAACTAATCCATAATCTATTTTAGTGTAGCATAAGAGGATTTTAAAGTAAAGAAAGGAGAGTTCCGCGAAAAAGAAAAAGATGCCCGGGAAATGAAACCATTCCCGGGCATCCCGAATAAGTTACCTTTGTGGTCAGCCTTCAGCCCATCACTTCGTGACGGAGTTGAGATGCCAGATATCGTCCACGTACTCCTTGATCGTGCGGTCGGAGGAGAACTTGCCGGAGCAGGCCGTGTTCATCATGGCCATCCTTGCCCAGCGCTCGCGGTCGCGGTAAGCCGCCTCAACGCGCTTCTGCGCCTCCTCGTAGGAGCGGAAATCGGCCAGGATGAAGTACTGGTCGGCCCTGCCGAAGCGTGTGGACAGAAGGGAGTCGTACAGGGGCTTGAAGAGCTCGGTGTTGGGGTCGTAGGTGCCGTTCACCAGCTGGACAAGGACCTGGCGCAGACCGCCGTCCGCATTGAAGATATCGTTGGGATAGTAGCCGCCGTTATGCTCGTAGTTGATGACAGCGTCGGAGGAGAGACCGAAAATGAAGGCATTCTCCCGTCCCACTTCCTCGACGATCTCCACATTGGCGCCGTCCATGGTGCCGATGGTCGGCGCGCCGTTCAGCATGAACTTCATGTTGCCGGTACCGGAAGCTTCCTTGGAGGCCGTGGAGATCTGCTCAGAGACGTCCGCAGCCGCGAAGATGATCTCGCCGTTGGAGACCTTGTAGTCCTCGATGAAGACGACCTTGAGGCGTCCCTTGAGGGCCGGGTCGTTGTTGACGACCTTGCCGACGGAGTTGATCAGCTTGATGATCAGCTTGGCGTTGGCATAGCCGGCAGAGGCCTTGGCGCCGAAGATGAAAGTCCTGGGATAGAAATCCATCTCCGGGTGCTCCAGCAGCTGGTTCCTCAGGTACATGACATGAAGGATGTTGAGGAGCTGGCGCTTGTACTCATGGAGACGCTTGACCTGGACGTCGAAGATAGACCTGGGATCGACCTCGATGCCGTTGTGCTCCAGGATATACTTGGCCAGGCGCTGCTTGTTCTTGAACTTGATGTTCATGAACTCCTGACGGGCCTTGGGATCGTCCACGTAGAGCTTGAGCTGGCTCAGGGAGGAGAGATCCGTGATCCACTCGTCACCGATCTTGTCGGTGATCCAGTTGGCCAGGAGCGGGTTGCCGTGCAGCAGGAAGCGGCGCTGGGTGATGCCGTTGGTCTTGTTGTTGAACTTCTCCGGGCAGAGCTCGTAGAAATCCTTGAGGACGTCCTTCTTGAGGATCTCGGTGTGGAGGGCGGCAACACCGTTCACGGAGTGGCTGCCGATGATGGCGAGGTAAGCCATGCGGACCTGGCCGTCATAGATGGGGGCCGTGTTGCGCAGGTGGCTCATGTCGCCGTGATAACGCGCACGGATCTCCTCCACGAAGCGGCGGTTGATCTCTTCCGTGATCTGGTATACGCGGGGCAGGAGGCGGGAGAAGAGGTCGATCGGCCATTTCTCCAGGGCTTCCGCCATGATGGTGTGGTTGGTGTAGGCACAGGTGCGGGTGGTGATATCCCAGGCCTGGTTCCACTCATAGCCGTACTCGTCCATGAGCAGACGCATGAGCTCGGGGACGGCGACGGTCGGATGGGTGTCGTTCATCTGGAAAGCCACCTTGTCAGGCAGGTTGTCCAGAGTGCCGTACTGCTTCATATGCTTTACCAGGGCTTCCTGGACGGAGGCGGATACGAAGAAGTACTGCTGCTTGAGCCTCAGCTCCTTGCCGGCCATGTTGTTGTCGTTCGGGTAGAGGACCTGCGTGATGGTGCGGGCCAGGTTGTCCTGCTCGACGGCCTTGGCGTACTCGCCCCTGTCAAAGGAGGCCAGCTCGAAGGAGTTGATGGCTTCCGCATCCCACATGCGGAGGGTGTCCACAACACCGTTCTTATAGCCCAGGACCGGGATGTCGTAGGGGATAGCCCTGACGGAGGAGTAGTTCTCATAAATGTAGACCGGCTTGCCTGTCTTGGGATCGAAGTCCGTGCGGGTGTTGCCGCCGAACCTGACTTCCTTGGCGTGCTCGGGTCTCTTCAGCTCGAAGGGATAGCCGTTCTTCAGCCAGTTGTCGCCGACCTCCCTCTGGAAGCCGTCGCGGATCTGCTGCTTGAACATACCGTAATGATAGCGGACGCCGCAGCCGTAGGCATGATAGCCGCCGGTAGCCAGGGAATCCAGGAAGCAGGCGGCCAGTCTGCCCAGACCGCCGTTGCCCAGAGCCGGATCCGGCTCCTGGTCCTCGATGGCGTTCAGGTCAAGGCCGATCTCCTGCAGGGCTTCCTTGACGCCCTCGTACTCGCCCAGGTTCAGGAGGTTGTTGCCCAGCGCACGGCCGACAAGGAACTCCATGGAGAGATAGTAGACGATCTTGGCGCTCTGCTCTTCGAAGGTCTGGCAGGAATCCATCCACTGGTCAATGATCTCATTTTCCACGACGCTGCCGACGGCCTGGAAGATCTCCTGCTGGGTGGCGTCCTCGATATCTTTTCTGTAGAGCCTGCGAACGGTATCGCGGACATCCACGATGAACTGGTACTTATCGAATCTGAAATTTTTTCTTCTCATGTTATATTCCCCATTCTTTCACCGGCAGCCCGGAAGCCAGCCGGTCAGATAACACCTTTAGGCATGTATTCAGTTTATCTTATTAAATATGGCGCCGTAAGTCAAGCCCAATAATCCACACACCTGCTCTAAAAATGCAAACATTCTTGCGCATAGTTCACAATTTTATCCCTGTTTTTTGGTCATATCGACTATTTGTTTCGGTTCATGCCGGCCTGAGACGGGTCCCGGATCCATAGATACAGGGGTCGGAAGGGCTTCTCTCACCGGACGAACGGCGCCCGGTATTCCGCATTGATCTCGCGGAGCTCCTTCTCCCCGTCAATATACGCCTGGTAAATGGTCTCGATCCGCCCGCCGCCGCGGTTGTCGCAGCCGGAGCAGAATTCACATTCCGTACCGCAGGAATCCCACAAGGCACTCCGGACGATACGCTCTCTTTCCTCCCGCGTGGTATCCTTGATCAGGAGCGATCTCTTTTTCAACATCTTATTTCCTCCTTCATCACCGCTTTTCCTGATTCCCCGTGCGTCAAGATACTCCGGTACCTCATCCTTGCTGTGACTAAGATAAATATTGTTTGTTGCAACTATTATACCACAAACAACTGTCCGTGCGCTCTGTTCCGAAAAAAACGCTGCCACATCCCGTTCATGCCGGGGTATGGCAGCGTTCTCATTTACATGTATGGATCTGGCCGGCGTTCGCGTCTTATGCTCTGCCCCGCCCCGCAGGCCGAAAGGTTCCGGTCCGGCGAGGTGGCCGATGGTGTTGCGCACGCCCGGCCAACAGGTCGGGAAGCTCCCGGGGCCAGCTCTTCTCAGCGGGCGATCTTCACGCGGATCTCATTTTTCTTTTCGCCGGCGATCACGAGCTCCTTCTCGGGCTCGGCCACCTCGGCCAGCTCGCCGAGGGTCTCACGGCAAATGTAGTCCGTCCACTCGTCGGAAATATCTCCGCTGATCTCGAGGCGGATGTGGTCCATGATCTCGAGACCCATCTGCTTTCTGGCATCCTGGATGTTGCGGACCACGTCGCGGGCCAGACCTTCCTCCTTGAGAGCCTTGGTCAGGGTCAGGTCAAGGGATACCACGATGCCGTGGTCGGAGGCGACGTGCTCGCCGGCCTTGGCCTTGTAGGTGACCAGGATGACGGCCGGATCGAACTCCTTCTTCTCGCCGTCGATCTCGAGGATGGCCGCATTTTCCGTCAGCGTGAATTTGCGGCTCTTGACAGCCTTGATGATGACCGGGATCTGGTCCGGATAGCGGTTGCGGATCTCGTTGAAGTTGGGCGCGTAGGTGACGGAGGCGATGTCGTCGACCTTCTCGAGGATCTCCACCTTCTTCACGTTCAGCTCCTCGGCGATGATGTCCTTGAAGCCTTCCACCACGGAGTCCTTGCCGGCGTCGGCCAGGGCGATGCGGAGGGAGGAGAGGGGCTGGCGGTTCTTGACGTTGTTCTTATTTCTGATGGACCTGGCCAGGTAAATGACGTCCTGGACAAGACCGACGTCGCTGATGAGCTGGTCATCCGCATATTCCGCCGGCACAGTGGGCCAGTCGGACAGGTGGACGGAGAACTCGCCGGTCAGGATCTGGTAGACCTTCTCCGAGACGATCGGGGCCACCGGGGCGAAGAGCTTGGTGGTGGAGACCAGCACGTAGTAGAGGGTCTCGTAAGCGTTCTGCTTGTCCTCGCTCATGCCGCTCGCCCAGAAGCGCCTTCTGGACCGGCGGATGTACCAGTTGGTCAGACCGTCGACCAGGGAGACCAGGTTCTCCACGTAGTGGTTGACCTGGTAGGCGTCCATGTTCTCGCGGATGTTCTTCTCGGCCTCGTAGACCTTGGCCAGGATCCAGCGGTCAAGCTGGTTGCCGGACGCAGGCAGCTTGTCCGGATCTCCCACGAACTTGTCGATGTTGGCGTAGGAAATGAAGAAATTGCAAGCGTTCCAGTACGGCAGGATGATCTGCTGGTAGGCGTCCTTGATCCCGTTGTCGTCGAACTGGAGGTCGCCGATGACCATAGCCGCCGTCTGGTAGAGGTAGAGGCGGAAGGCGTCGGTGCCGTGGGTCTTCATGAGATACATGGGATCCGTGTAGTTCTTGGAGGACTTGGACAGCTTCTTGCCGTCCTTGGCCAGGATCGTGCCGTGGACGATGCAGTTCTTGAAGGCCGGGCGGTCAAAGAGGGCTACCGCCATGACGTGCATGTAGTAGAACCAGCAGCGGATCTGGCCGGTGTACTCGACGATGAAGTCGCTCGGGAAGTGGCTCTCGAACCACTCCTTGTTCTCAAATGGGTAGTGCTTCTGGGCATAGGTGACCGAGCCGGACTCGAACCAGCAGTCCAGGACCTCCGGCACGCGGTGTACGGTAGCGCCGCACTTGGGGCAGGTGATCGTGATCTCGTCCATGTACTGCCTGTGGAGGTCGGTCAGGCGGACGCCGCTGGCCTTCTCGATCTCGTCGATGGAGCCCAGGACGACTCTCTCGCCACACTCCTTGCACTCCCAGATCGGGATCGGCGTGGACCAGTAGCGGTTGCGGGAGATGTTCCAGTCGCGGGCATTTTCGACCCAGTGGCCGAAACGGCCGTGCTTGACGGTCTCCGGCACCCAGTTGATCTCCTCGTTGAGCTCGATGAGGCGCGGCTTGATCTTCTCCACGTTGAAATACCAGGCGTCCATGGCCTTGTAGATCAGCGGGTTCTTGCAGCGCCAGCAGTGCGGGTAGTTGTGGACGATGGAGCCGTCCGCCACCGCCTTGCCGTTGTCGTAGAGGAAGCGGGTGATGATGGAGTTCATCTCAATGACGTTCTTGTCCTTGGATGCCTCGTAGAAGTCGGTGACGTCGGCTGTGAAATGGCCCTTGGCGTCCACCGGGTTGACCATGGGGATATGGTACTTGCGGCAGGTCCAGTAGTCGTCCTCACCGAAGGCCGGCGCCGTGTGGACGATACCGCAGCCTTCGTCGGAGCCGACGTAATCGGCAGCCACGACGCGGAAGGCGCCCTGCTCGCGCATATTCGCGAAGTAGGGGAAGAGCGGCTCATACTCGATGCCGAGAAGGTCGGTGCCCTTGACCTCCTTCACGATGACCGGCTCCTCGCCGAAGACCTGCTTGAAGTTGGCCAGGGTGTTGGTGCAGGCCACGTAGATCTCGTCGCCCACGGCCACGAAGGCGTAGTCCAGGTTCTCGCCGACAGCCAGGCAGAGGTTGGAGGGCAGGGTCCAGGGCGTGGTCGTCCAGGCCAGCATGTAGACCTGCTTGCCGTCCTCTTTGAGCGGTGTCTTGAACTTGGTCATGATCCAGCGGTCCTGACGCGGACGGGTGGAATCGGACTCACGGGTGTCCGAGATGGACAGGGAGGTCTCGCAGTGCATGCAGTAGGGCGTGACGCGGTAATCTCTGTAAATGAGACCCTTGTCGTAGCACTGCTTGAAGGCCCACATGACGGACTCCATGAACTCCGGGGTCATGGTCTTGTAGGCGTTGTCGTAGTCCACCCAGCGGGCCATCTGCTCGACGTACTCGCGCCAGGCGTCGTTGTTGCTGGAGACGATCTCCCGGCACTTCTCGTTGAAGGCCGCGATGCCGAGCTCCTTCTCGATGACCGTCTTGTCGTTGATGCCCAGGAGCTGCTCAGCCTGGTTCTCGATGGGCAGACCGTGGCAGTCCCAGCCCCAGACTCTGGGGACCTTGTAGCCGCGCATGGTCCAGTAACGGGCGATCATATCCTTGATAAATGAAACCAGGACTGTGCCGTGGTGGGGCTTGCCTGTCGGGAAGGGCGGTCCGTCGTAGAAGACGACCTCGTCCCCCTTGCGCTCGTCCACAGACTTCTCAAAGACCTTGTTGTCCTTCCAGAAGGAGAGGACCTCCTGCTGGATCTCGGGCAGGTCGGGCTTTCCGGCCAGCTCCTGATAATTGCTCAGGATCTTCATTTTTCTTTCAGCCATACATTTCCTCCTCACGATGGGCCAAATCATTTTTGCTGATAATAAAAACAGCTTATCTATTATATAATACGGAATTCCGATTCACAAGTGCTTTTCACTGCGCGGAGGAGGAAAGGCGCAGTCCGCACCGCCCCGGCATACCCGGGCAGGGTGTGCCCGGCCCGCCTCCGGATCCGGCCGCATCTCATTGCTCCCGGGCCTTCGATACAATACGGTCGCCGGACGACAGAACCGCCCGCACCGGTATTCCGGTGTGTATCCCGGCCTCGCGCGCCGCAACTCCCGTTATAATGTCAAAAGCCGCCCGCACCGGTATTCCGGTGCGGGCGGCACTTTTCAGTTAACGATATTCTACAGCTGACAGGGATATACTGTCATCCATAGTATGCTGCCTGCGGCAGGCTGCGCATTACAGCGGCATAATGCCGAAGACGGCGGCGACCACCATGCAGAGGATCGAGAATCCCCATACAAAGAGGAAGCTTGCCTTGATGTGGTCCTTGATGTCGACCTCCGCGAGACCTGTACCAAGCAGGGTAGCAGGAACCATGGGGCTGATGAAGGTAGCGCAGTTA
>CACXEL010000120.1 GCA_902766655.1 uncultured Lachnospiraceae bacterium
ATGAGAGGCCGTGCGGCTGACGTCAAGGACGTTTCCGAGCGCGTCATTACCAACCTTCTCGGGGGCGACGGCGGTGGCAACACCTTCACCGAGCCGGTCATTCTGGTCGCCGACGACCTGGCTCCGTCAGAGACTGTCCAGCTCGACAAGGAGATGGTCCTTGCCTTCGTGACAAGACAGGGCTCCACCAACTCCCATACCGCCATTCTTGCCCGCACCATGAATATCCCGGCCCTTGTCCAGGTCCCGATCCCGAAGGACGTTGACGGCCTGATGGGCATCGTCGACGGCATGACCGGCACTGTCATCGTGGGTCCGGATGCCGCCACCCTTGCCAAGTACAAGGAGCTTCAGGCCAAGGAAGCCGCCAAGAAGAAGCTGCTCGAGGAGCAGAAGGGCAAGGAGTCCGTCACCAAGTCCGGCCGCCACGTCCACCTGTACGGCAACATCGGCGGTGTCGGCGATGTCGGCTATGTTCTTGAGAACGACGGCGAAGGCATCGGCCTCTTCCGTTCCGAGTTCCTCTATCTCTCCGACAACGATTATCCTTCCGAGGAGAAGCAGTTCCAGGCCTACAAGCAGGTCGCTGAGCTCATGGCCGGCAAGCAGGTCATCATCCGTACCCTGGATATCGGCGCCGACAAGCAGATCGACTACTTCAAGCTTGACCATGAAGAGAACCCGGCTCTGGGCTTCCGCGCCATCCGTATCTGCCTGACCCGCGAGGAGATCTTCGAGACGCAGCTCCGCGCTCTGCTCCGCGCCTCCGCGTTCGGCAACATCGCCATCATGTTCCCGATGATCATCTCCAAGTGGGAGGTCGAGAAGTCCCTTCAGATCCTGGAGGCCCAGAAGGCCATTCTCCGCGCCAAGGGTATCCCCTTCAAGGAGAACATCTCCGTCGGTATCATGATCGAGACACCGGCCGCCGTTTTCATGGCGGATGAGCTGGCTGAGCTGGTCGACTTCTTCTCCATCGGAACCAACGACCTGACCCAGTACACCTGCGCGATCGACAGACAGAACCAGCATCTCGAGAAGTTCTTCGATGCCCACCATCCGGCAGTCCTCAAGGCTATCCAGATGACCATCGAGGCCGGCCACCGTCACAACACCTGGGTCGGCATCTGCGGCGAGCTCGGTGCTGATCCCGCTCTGACCGAGACCTTCGTCAATATGGGTATCGATGAGCTCTCCATGAGCCCGACATCCATCCTCCAGACCCGCAAGACCATCCGCGAGATGGACTGATACCATGAGACCTGTATGATCTGCCTCCCGGCTCCGGCCGGGAGGTTTTTTGATACCTGCACATGCATATAACGGATGGCCGGAGTGTGTACGGCACAATCGGAAAAGCCGGTCGGGCAGGGGGGTAAGACACCTTGTACTGACAAGATCGGCCGGCCTGAAGAACGCTTCGCGGAGGGGGCGGGTTTCATTTCAGGTTGAAAACTCCAAAAAACCGCGTTACAATCAATAGGACCCGGAAAAAAGAGGAAAAGACTATGAAAATTTCGACAAAAGGCCGATATGCCCTCAGGATCATGCTGGATCTGGCCATGAACAGCAAGGACGGCCTGGTGCCTCTCAAGGATGTTGCGCTCCGCCAGGGCATTACGCTCAAATATATGGAACAGGTCATCCACCCTTTGTCCCAGGCTGGCTATCTGGTCAGTCTCCGGGGGCAGAACGGTGGATATAGACTGGCAAAAGATCCCTCAGAGTACAGGGTCGGAGATATTCTCCGCGTCGTGGAAGGCCCGCTCGCCCCGACAGCCTGCCTGGCTGCGGAGCAGAATGAATGCCCACGGGCATCTGTGTGTCCGACACTGGATTTCTGGAAAGGACTGGACAGTGCGGTGAACAGCTACGTCGACAGCTATACACTCGCCGACCTCCTGCCACGTGACAATGTAGAAATGACAACAGACAGATGAGGACAAGATAAAATGAATCCGCAGGACCTGCTCTCCATACTCCACGTAGCCGAAAAGCTCAAATGCAATACCCGCCACTGTGATACCTCGTCAGGGAGACGGGAGAGCGTTGCCGAGCACAGCTGGCGGATGTCCCTCATGGCCATGCTCGTGGCCGACGAATTTCCCGAAGCGGACATGAACAAAGTGATCAGGATGTGCCTTATCCACGATCTGGGGGAGGCCTTCACGGGAGATATACCGACCTTTCTCAAGACCGACGAGAATGTGGCCCGGGAGGATGAATTCTTTGACCTCTGGGTGGCCACCTTCCCTTCGCCGGCCAGGGAGGAATTCCAGGACCTGCTCTATGAGATGGGAGAACAGGAGACGGTGGAATCCAAAATCTACAAGTCCCTGGACAAGCTGGAGGCGGTCATCCAGCACGACGAGTCCAGCCTTGACAGCTGGCTGCCGCTCGAATATGATCTCCAGCTGACCTATGCCACGGAGACCGTCGCTTTCTCAGAGTATCTGACCAGGCTCAAAGAGGAGGTCGACGCGTGGACCCGCCGGAAGATCGCCGAGGAGGGAGGCCGGAAGGAAGCAGTCGGTTATACCATCGTGCATGAGGGCCGCGGCAATATGCGCGTCCGCCTTCACATGAAAAAAATCGATGAGTGGCAGTCGGACCTCATCAAATACGATATCAAGACACTGAGCGGCGTCAGCGACGTCGTAATTTATGAGTCCACAGCGGGTGTTTCAATCCGGTATTCCTGCCCCAGGGAGGACGTCATTCGGAAGCTGAACAGTCTTGATCCGGCCAGCCTCATCACTGTGCGGAACTTCCTGGATGAGAACCGGGACAACGAGGAGAAGCTGGGGCTGGATGAGTTCAGAAAGAGAAAGCTGGACGCTGATCTCAAGAGACGGATGCGGATCCGTGTGGTCACGGAGGCGGCAGCCGATATGATCATGCCGACACCCGTCCAGGCCCTCTATCACCTGTATCAGCTGATCACGCTGAGGAACATGTGATATGCATGCTCTTCCCTGCAGAGAAGATGATCGGGTGGAGAGCCTCCGGGCTTTATATCCTGTCCGCGGGGATGGAGGCACCTCTGTCCAGGAACAGCATAGGATATGACCTGATGGACCTTCGGTCCGTGACAATTACGATTTCTTTTGAAGAATTTTCATAAAATATCCACATTCCGTTTGTAGAATACGGATGATCCCAAGAATAAATACTTACAGCCGGACAGACTGTCAAGGTCAGTGCCGGGAAGGCACGGGATACAGAGGGCCTGAGGAGGAAAAATGGATACTGTAAAGATCCTTGTCGTAGACGATGAAGACCGCATGCGGAAGCTTGTAAGAGACTTTCTGACGAGAGAGGGCTATATGGTCCTCGAGGCATCCAACGGGGAGGAGGCGGTGGACCTCTTCTTCTCTCAGAAGGATATCGCTCTGCTGCTTCTGGACGTCATGATGCCGAAAATGGATGGCTGGCAGGTCGTCCGGGAGATCCGGCAGTACTCCAAGGTGCCCATCATCATGCTGACGGCCCGCGGGGACGAGCGCGACGAGCTCATGGGCTTCGATCTCGGTGTGGATGAGTACATTTCCAAGCCCTTCTCCCCCAAGATCCTGGTCGCCCGCGTGAATGCGGTGCTGAGGCGGTCAGGGGCGGCTTCCCAGGACGAGGTCCTGGAGGCCGGCGGAATCGTGGTGGACAAGGCAGCCCACCAGGTGACCATCGATGGCAAGCCCGTCGAGCTCAGCTTCAAGGAGTTCGAGCTCCTCACCTATTTTGTGGAGAACCAGGGCATCGCGCTGTCCCGTGAGAAGATCCTGAACGCCGTCTGGAATTACGACTATTACGGGGATGCCCGCACGATCGATACCCATGTCAAAAAGCTCCGCAGCAAGATGGGCAGCAAGGGCGAGCTCATCCGGACCATCTGGGGCATGGGCTACAAGTTCGACCCGACCGGGGCCAAATAAACAGAGGCGGCCGCGAAGAATTCAGCGGGCAAAGACTCCTGGATCTTTGGCCTGAACGACGTCGTTCGGGAAGAATGAATATATGATGAAGAAGACTGCCCGGCAGGCGAGCCGCCTGATCGGGCACCTTTCGTGACAAGGGGGCAGCATATGAAAAAAACATCATTCAGGTCCCAAATCATCCGCATTTTCGTGGCGACCATGGCCGCTATGATCATACTCATCGTCGCCATCAACCATTTTTTCCTGGGAGACTTTTATACCCGGGAGAAGAGGGGAATCCTCAAGGAGACCTACGCCAAGCTGAATGAACTGGTGGACGCGGACGAAGAGGAGTTCTCCTCGGAGGTCCTTCAGATGGCCATCTCCGATAACATCCAGGTCCTGGTGACCGACTCGGATTTTCAGATCGTCCGGTCGACCAGCCGGGAGGAGGAGGAGCTGGCCTACTGTCTCTTCGGATACTTCACCGGCTTCTACCGGGGCACTCTGACGGTCCTGGAGCAGACGGATACCTACACCATCCAGCTCTCCTCCCAGGAGAAGCACAATTTTCACGGGGAGGGCATGGCGGAAGGTACATTTCAGGAAGACCAGGGGGATGTCGATGAATCCGCAGGAGGTCTCGAAGGACTGTTCGGCGGCAAATCAGCCGCGTCGGGGACCGAATCCGGCGATTCGCACCGTTACATCTTCGGCGGCGCCATCAAGTCCGGAACGGAATATCTGGAAATGTGGGGCCAGCTGGACGACGGCAGCTGGTTTCTCATCAGGACGCCCATGGAGAGCATCGAGCATGCCGCCCAGCTGTCCAACCGCTTTTATCTCTATGTGGGTCTGACTGTCATGATCGTGGCCATTGTCTGCATTTACATTTTGGCAGGCCGCTTCACGAGGCCGGTGGTCCAGCTGACGGACCTGTCCAAGCGCATGGCCGACCTGGATTTTGAAGCGAGATACACCGGTCACACCGGCAACGAGGTGGATGAACTCGGCCGGAATTTCAATACCATGTCCGACCAGCTCGAGAAGACCATCTCTGAGCTCAAGAGCGCCAACGTAGAGCTCCAGAAGGACGTGGAGAGGAGGACGCAGATCGATGAGATGAGGAAGGACTTCCTCAACAACGTATCCCACGAGCTCAAGACACCGATCGCCCTGATCCAGGGCTACGCCGAAGGGCTTAAGGACGGCATCGCCGACGACCCGGACAGCCGTGATTACTATCTGGACGTCATCATCGACGAGTCGGCCAAGATGAACAAGATGGTCCGGCAGCTCCTCTCCCTGAACGCCCTTGAGTTCGGCAAGGACCAGGTCAGCATGGACCGCTTTGACCTGACCACTCTCATAACCGGTGCTTTGGCGGGCATGAAGCTCCTGATCGACGATAAAGGCGCTGAAGTCACCTTCCGGTGCCACGAGCCTGTCTATGTCTGGGGCGACGAGTTCAAGATCGAGGAAGTGGTAACCAACTACCTCTCCAACGCCCTGAACCACCTCGATTACGAGAAGAAGATCGATATCCGCGTGACGGAGGAGAACGGTATCGTCACGACCAGCGTCTTCAACACCGGAGATCCCATCCCCGAGGAGGACCTGGACA
>CACXEL010000121.1 GCA_902766655.1 uncultured Lachnospiraceae bacterium
CTCCGGCAAGACGCCGGTCCATGACAGGATCACCTACACCATGCGGCTGGACGACGGCGCGGCCGAGCCCCTGGGCTTTGTCGGCCAGCTGGACAGCTCTGAGGTCCAGTACAAGACGGGCGAGCTGGACACCAGCATTCTGGAAGTCCTCATGCCTGCCTCCCTCCTCATCAACGAGAAGAACGAGCTGACCCACAGCTACGGCGACTGCTCGCCATTCATCAATATCCCCGTGGGAAATGTGACCCTGGACATTTTCTCCCTGGTCCGGACAGATCTCAAGATCGCGGTCTCCACCGCCCTGCGGGAAAGCCGTCTGCGGAATGAGCGGGTCTCCTACGATGAGATCCCTGTGCAGATCGACAACGAGGCCGAGTATATCACCCTGGTGGCGCAGCCGATCATGGACAAGACAGGAGAGGAGACCGGCTTTACGGCCCTGGCTTTCATCCGCGGCAAGGTCCCGCTTGTCAAGGACATGATCCACTACAGGATCGACACCGCCGCGGCTCAGAGGATCTCCAATCTGGAGCGGGAGCTCAAGGCCGCCAAGGACTCTCTCCGGAACACGGTCACGGAGCTGGAGTCCGTCAACGCCGAGCTCCAGGCCGCCAACGAGGAGCTGCTCACGGCCAACGAGGAGCTGCAGAGCTCCAACGAGGAGCTCCAGTCCGTCAACGAGGAGCTCTACACCGTCAACGCCGAGTACCAGAGCAAGGTCAACGAGCTGGCGGGTCTCAACAACGACATGGCCAATTTCCTGTCCACGACCCTGGTGGGCATTATGATGGTGGACAGGAACCTCAATATCCGGAAGTTCACCGAGTACATCGCCGCCGAGTTCAACGTCGCCGACCAGGACGTGGGGCGGTCGCTCAGGTATATTTCCTACAACTTCGCCGCCATCGACCTCATCGAGCTCTGCCGCCGGGTCCTCTCCACCAGTCAGCCTGAGGAGCACCACTGCGCGTCCCTCATGGGCAAGACCTACATGATCCGCATCGCGCCCTACCGGGTCCAGGAGACCGGCACGCTTCAGGAGGGGGAGAGCGCGAAGACATCCGTCCAGGGGCTGGTCCTGACCTTCGTGGATACCTCCCGGCAGCTGGATGACAGGCAGCAGATCGAGGCCATGGCGGAGGCCCTCAGGCAGGCGGTCCTCAACGGACAGGCCAAGGAGGCCTTTCTCTCCCACATGTCCCACGACATGCGGACGCCCATGACGGCCATCGCCGGGCTGACCGACATCTCCCTCCAGCAGGAGGGTCTGCCGGATACGGTCCGCGACAACCTTCTGAAGATCCGCCTCTCCAGCCGCTATCTCATGAGCCTCATCGAGGAGATTCTGGAGACCAGCCGGATCAACGCGGGCAAAGTGGTCACTGTCGCGGAGCCCACCCTCGAGAACAGTGTCATCGAGGAGGTCGCAGCCATCATCACCGAGCGGGCCAGGGAGGCCGGCCAGCACTTTGAGTTCAGGATCCACGGGGGATCCAACCGCTACGTCCTCATGGATTCGGAGCACGTGGCCAGGATCCTCCTGAACGTCCTGTCCAACTCAGTCAAGTTCACGCCGGCGGGAGGCAGCATTTCCTTTGATTCCTATATCCGGGAGGAGGATGACCGGTCCTTCCACCGCTACGTCATCCGGGATACCGGACGTGGAATCTCCCAGACCTTCCAGAAGAGTATGTTCAAGCCCTTCTCCCAGGAGGGTGACGAAGCCGGCCAGCAGGGCGGGACGGGCCTGGGCCTCTATATCTGCGAGAATCTGCTCAACCTTCTGGGCGGAACGATTTCCTGCCGGAGCGAGTTGGGCGAAGGAAGTGAATTCACCATCGAGCTCGCCTACGACGTCGCCTCCCAGGAGCAGGTCCACCTTCATCGGCAGCAGAAGCTCAGCTTTGAGGACCACGTCCTCTATGGCAGGACTGTGCTGGTCGTAGAGGACAATACGCTGAACGCGGAGGTCATCACCAGGATCCTGGAGTCCAAGGGCATCCATTCGGAGCTGGCTCCGGACGGAAAGAGTGCTGTGGAGCTCTTCCGGGCCAAGGGTGAGAGTCACTACCAGGCTATTCTCATGGACGTTATGATGCCTGTCATGGACGGCGTTGCGGCAGCTGAGGCCATCCGCAAGTGCGGCTCCTCCGATGCCGAATCGATTCCGATCATTGCGCTGACGGCGGATGTGACCGATGAGACAAAGGAGAGGTGCTACAACGCAGGCATGACAGCCTTGCTGCTCAAACCGATCGATCCGGAGAAGCTCTTCACGCTCCTGACCCATGTTTTTGACAAATGAGACCAGATGCGATCGCACAGAAAAGGCAGCCCTGTCGGCTGCCTTTTCTGTCAATTTGGAAAAAATCAGGGACGGACCTTTTACCAAAGATGGAAAAGGTCCGTCCCTGATGTGCTCTGCTCCCGACTCCCGGGAATGCCCCGGCCCTTATCATTGCCAGGTGACGCGGCCGGCACAGCCGCAGGGCAGGACAAGGCCCGTGCGGGAGACCGGAAGTCCGACCTCGCCGGCCTCTACCGAAATATTACCGGTATCCTTGAGCGCGGTGGACAGCATGTAGGCCAGAACCCCCGGTTGCAGACCGGTGGTGTAGGAGTTGAGCAGGAAGAAGAGTGGGTCGTCGCTCAGGAGCTGTGCTGTCAGGAGGAGGAAGGGATAGATCGTCTCCTCAAGCTTCCAGATCTCCCCCTTGGGGCCGCGGCCGTAGGAGGGCGGGTCCATGATGATGGCGTCATAGCGGCTGCCGCGGCGGATCTCTCGCTGGACGAACTTGGTGCAGTCGTCCACCAGCCAGCGGACCTCACGGTCGGCCACACCTGAGGAGACCGCGTTCTCCCTGGCCCAGGTGACCATGCCCTTGGAGGCATCCACGTGGGTGACCGAAGCGCCGGCGGAGAGCGCGGCGACGGTGGCGCCGCCCGTGTAGGCAAAGAGGTTCAGGACTTTGACCGGCCGTCCGGCTTCCTTAATTAAAGAAGAAAACCAGTCCCAGTTGGCTGCCTGCTCCGGGAAGAGCCCGGTGTGCTTGAAGCTGAAGGGCTTCAGGCGGAAGGTGAGGCGGGAGACGCGTCCCGCGGAGGCGCACTCCCCGGGCAGGTCATAGCTGATCTCCCACTGCTTCGGGAGCCCGGAGAATTCCCATTCTCCGCCGCCCCGGGA